>JAQULV010000132.1 GCA_028718405.1 Smithellaceae bacterium | reverse complement strand
TTCCTGACCAAGGTATTCAGCCGCACCTCTATGCCGAGCTGCTCGCCGCAACGCGTCAGGGCATTGGGGATGCCGATCATGCCCCCCTTGCTGTAGTGGATGCCGGCGTGCTCCGACCATGGGATCATGGCGATGTAGCCCGGGCACAGCTCGGGAGGAAGTCCTCCGTAAAAGGTCTGATAGGCAAAGGATTCTCTGATCTTTTCGCTCTTGAAGTATTTGTTGATCACGCCCTGGTAGCTGGAGGCGAACATGGGCCCGTACTTGAGAAGGGCGGGCGTCTTGGCGAACATCTTCACCATGTCGCCGAACGTGTTTACCGGCGCAGTGAAGAATCCCTTGAAAGCGGCATCGAGGAAGCCCTGCATGTATTTGGCGTACTCAAACCAGTTCCTGCCGTCCTCCGGTGAGATTTTGGCAATCTCCTTTGCCGTCTCTTCGCTGGAGATGGGGTAGGTGATCTTTGTCCCGTCCTTCAAAATCACCGTGTAAACGGGATCGCAGGCAATGAGATCCACCTCTTTCCAAAGCGTCGTGTCCAGGCGCTCGAAAGCCCAGTTGATCACCTCTGCGTCTTCAATGAGCGAAGCACCCAGGTCGAAGAGAAAGCCGTCCTTTTCAAAGGTAGAGCAACACCCCCCGACACGGTCGCCCTGCTCGACGATCAGTACCTTGCGTCCCTGTTTCGCGAGCAGCGCACCGACGGTCAATCCCCCGCATCCCGCTCCGATAACTATCGCATTGTAATCGGACATCAGACTTCCTCCTTTGCACATCTAGGATATATCGCTCTGGAACAAATCGGGAAAGGAACGTCGCATCAGTACCATACAGTTCGCTCCGCAGACAAGTGTTTGATGAAAATACGGACGGACGGCAAAAACATCTGATTGACGCCGCGACCTCACCTCCATTATATTTTCCCGGCATCTCCTCAAGACGACTATCGATGCTCAAGAAAGAGGATAGCAGTGAAAAGATTAGCTCGGCTGTTGTTTTTCCCGGTATTCCTGGCAGTGACAGGTTGCGCGTAACTCCCGCCTTATGAATTCAACCCCGTGGCTCCCGATCTGAAGATCGCGCCTGCCGACGTGCGGCCCCTGAAGGTTGCCGTTATCATTCAGGACCCTATGCCTTATGTCTTCTTCTATAAAGGAGAGGGAAGCTACAGTAGAGACTGTACGGCGGAGGGCCGGGACGGCGGCATGATGGTGGAGCGCGACGTGTCCAAGCTCGCCTCCGACACGCTCGCCCAGGTATTCAGGCAGGTGGTGATTCTCCGTGAACTGCCGCCGCCCGGCCAGTACGACGCCGTCGTCGAAATCAATATCGGCCAGATCCTGCTGAAGGAGAAGGTCGTCATCACGGGCGAGACCTGTAATCTGACCGTAGACTGGCGCATGACGGTGCTGGACAGCCAGAACAGGGAGATCGCCGAGAAGCGCGGGGTTTCTCCAGCCTACAATTTCAGGTTCAGCATCATAACCCCCAGCAAGGACATCATCCTGGGAATGAACAAGTACATGCCCGCGATCTTCAAGGGCATCGCGACCGAATGGGCAAACATCCTCGCCAAGGTGGAGATCCCCGCAGGCGGGGCGAGGTAACGACTCGATAAAGGAATGTATCCGAGAGGACCTCACCTGCTATTGGGAATGATATGATCAGAGCGAGCAGGGTTCCTTGGTATCCGATTTCAAGCGGCAGAAGGTATCATCACGGGCGAGATGACCGAGTGCCGCCAGCGCGACACGATACAGAATACGTCTAATACTGAGAGCGGCTTGTTATGCGCTATCAGCTCCTTCTTGCCTGGTCAACTCTGTCTATGAGTTCCATGATGCTTGAGTCTTTCCGAAACGGATTAAACTTCATTGGGGGTGTAAAAGTCAGATCGCTTCCCAAAGCCGTCGCATTTCTCACACTGACAGTAACTCGCGGCGGGTTCACAAATGATTGATAGCTGATATTCTTGATGTCTCGAAGATAGACTCTCACTTCTCTGCCCGAGTTACGGAACAGCAGCGAATCACCTTCGTCGTAAACTTCGTCAATCAGGTCGAAGATCAAAAGCTTCATCACCACAAAACCGACCACAGCCATAATGATGGGACCGATAAAGAACGCCGGGTCCGGCGTCTTTTCCTTACAGTCGTTCGGGAGGAAGGGCACAACAAGGAAGAACGCAATCATTGCGTACCAGATAACCGGAAATAACTTCTTGTAGGCACGTGTGCCTTTTGACGATATTTTTTTCATTTTCGACAACCCTACGTCTTGGCTCGACTGCACCTCCACAGTTGTAATCCTAATGACGGCAGGTTGTAACCTAGCATAACTCTGTAAGCATGAACAATGGGACTTTCAGGAAGAACCTACCAGATATAGGGAATCAATCGATATGCTGTCTTTCTCATGTACTCCTCATATCCTTTCAGTTCCCTCACAAGTATAGGACCAGAATCCTTGCGAGCTCGCCATACACCCTCCATAGTGAGGCCCTTTTTGATTCACTTTGCTGGAATAAGACCTATCTGCTTCTGCAGGAAGTCGCCCATGGTGACGACGAGCTTTTCGAAAGGCGCACCCACGTAGGGATCGAAGTGTCCCATGGGCATGCTGATGTAGGTTGCTTTCTGCATTCGGTCAGCCGCCTTCTTGGGACCGTTGGGCGGAAAGAGCGTGTCCTTCTCGGCGCCGATCACGAGTACCGGACAGGTGATCTTTTCCACGGAACTGATCGGCCGGTAGATCATCAAGGTGAAGACGATGTTCGCCGGACAGAAGTTCTCTGTTTCAAATTTCGCTACATCGACATTCCCCAGTAGTCTCACCATGCCGTCCCAAGTGTCGGGCCTGCTCATCATCGCAAACGCCTCGCCGGGTTTGCCGGCAATGCGAACGTTATGACGGTGACTGGTAAAGATAGAATCCATTACGTCCCAAACGCCGTGGTAGAGGGCCTTGACGACAAACATCGGATTGTCGAAGTAACTGAGGACGGTGGTAATCCCGTCGGTGAAGGGCACCTGCGCCACTACGGCGGAGATATTATGGTCTTTGGCGGCAATCGCGATCACGTGCCCGCCGCTGAAGGACGTACCCCACAGGGCCATCCTCTTTCCGTCAACCTCCTTCAGACCCCGTACGTAGGCGATGGCGGCTTCCCAGTCCTGGAGATGGCGTGAGGGATTGATGTAGTTGCGTGGTGTGCCTTCACTATCGTTGAAGCCGCGATAGTCGAAAACAAATACCGCCATGCCGCGCTGGGCGAAGCGCTCCGCATAGGCGGGAAGTCGCATCCAGCGCTGGGCGCCGAAACCGTGGGCCATGACCACAACGGGCGGCTTCGCGACACCCCGAGGGAGATAAAGCCAAGCGCCCAGCCTGTCCCCCTGACTCACGAATGTCTTGTCGAGTCTGACGAACTTCAGGGGGACGTTGCCTGCGGAAGCCTGAGCGATGCAGATATTTGAGACCGCAAAGATAAGAAGTACAAGTACGACAATGCGATGTCTAAACATAATGTGACCTCCTTATCGTCTTTGATGAAAGAACGTTCCTCACGCTTTTACAGACGGAGTATTCCGAAGGAATCTTTCATTCCTCGAAGAAGAAAGTGTAGTCGCGGTAGCAGCGCCCCAGCGTGTGCATCATGCATTTGACTACCTTGGGTTCCACGTCATACTTGATGCCCAGAGCCTCGAACCACCCTTCGATGCGGTCCATGATGCCGCACTCGTAGTCGTCGATGGCACCCAGCGCCTTGATCCCGTCGTAGGCGAAGCACTGGTGCCACGCGCCGCGGATGCGGTTCTTCTCGGGAGTTGCGAAGGAGTATTTCATGAATTCGCCGGTGAAGGTCGACATGGCGGTCTGGAAGAATTGCCAGAACTCGGCGAAGGTTTCGATCTTTTCCACGCCCAAGGCCTTTCTCAGGCGCTTGATCTCGACGGCGGCAACCCCTTTGACGGCGGCGCGGTTGATCCTGTTGGTCTGCTCGATGCCGCATTCCTTGACGCAGTTGTAGAACCACATGGCGTCGTGCGTCATCCAGCACTTGATGAGCAGTTCCTTGAGTTCCTTCTCGTCCAGCGAAACCCTGTCCATCGAGACCTCCTCGGCAGAAAAGGCTGTGAATCAGCGTGCGTGGTTAACAAGAAACATCGTCGGAGTTTAAGCAAGCGTAAAGTTACACAATATCTCCTATCAGTCAATTGAAGTTTTAGATGCGTTTCGAGGCGATCTGAAGTAGGGAAATCCGGCCCGTGGAAAGCGAGGTAATGGGGCGATGCGGTCCCTCTCGTCTCCTTGACAGTCCGGCTAAATTATAATAGGTTTCAGGAACAGCGGAGCTTCATCTGAAATCATTCTGCAGGTTCTTTTATCGTTTCCGCTCCCGCGGCGATGTTGTGACGTTTCCCGACCCTTAACAATGCTGTAAAGGAGGAAATCGTCCCATGACCCATGTACTCCCCGCTACACCGCCCGAGGCGGCCCCGATACTCGAACGTGAAGGGTTCATCGGATCCACCCCTCGTATCGCCGCTATCAGAGCGGAACTCCTTGCGACACCTTACTCCATCTGTCTGGAACGCCCAAAGCTCCTGGCCGCCTTTGCCCGTACCGAAGCAGGCCGCCGCGCCGGAAAAGAGCATCCCCTGGTCAGGCGTGCCCGCGCTCTGAATTACATCTTTTCCCATCGTCGTCCCCGCATCTACGACAATGAACTCATCGTCGGCAACATGACTTCCAAACGTATCGCCTCCAACTATTACGTGGAAGGCGGATCGATCAACATCCTGGAGGATCTTTACCGTCTCGAGAGAAGGACCATCCCGCTTAAGCTCACGGCCACCGAGACCGCGGAGCTTCTCTACTGGGGTTTGCGCAATTCCTTTGCCAGCGTGGGCGCCAAGGCCCTGCTCCGGCCCGATCGCCTCGCCTACTTCCTGGATTTCTTCCGTGCCAAGCGTCACTTCGTGACCGAAGAGGCCGGCGTAGGCCACCAGGTGGGAAACTACCGCATGGTCGTCCAGGAGGGACTCCGTCCCACCTACGAGGAGGCGAACCTGAGGCTCGATTCGGGCAGGATGGCGGACGGCAGCGCCCTCGATTCCGACCAGCGTGCCTTCTACCAGTCGGTGGTCATAACGATCGCCGGCATCAGAAAGATGGCGGAGAACCTTGCCGCCGAGGCGGAAAAGATGGCCTACCTCCCCAGTGTCCCCGAGGAGAGAAGGGCGGACCTTCTGGAATCAG
>JAQULV010000131.1 GCA_028718405.1 Smithellaceae bacterium | reverse complement strand
AACAAAGCGGTTGCCGCAGAAGACCGGTCCCCAGAAGTTTCCGGCGACTATAGAATATTCCGGGGCGACGCGCAATCGGTCGTTTTCAAGATCGCTGCGGAAGTGATGATCGGATCTATTCGTACATCCCGGAGCCCAGCCACCAGGTGTCATCGACCTTTTCGACATAGCCCAGCTTCGGCTCCACGGCGTTGTTGTGGAGCGGATTGGGCCAGAGATATCTCAGCCAGCCGCCGCCTGACTTGGCGAGCTTGATGAGCCCCTGGATAACCATGACGCCGTTTTTGTCCTTCATCCCGATCAGGTTTTTCCCCACCAGGCCTGGCTGGCCGCCGTGGGAGATGACCGTGCCGTTGAAATCGTAGGCGTAGATGTAGAGCTCACCTCTCACGAACGGACCTTTTCGATTCATGAATTCCTTGAGGGCCTTCTGTTTGCCGTTCTCTTTGGCATAGGCGACGGCCTCCTTGACGAAGGCGACGACCTCGGCCTTCGTCGGCTTATGTGGAGCCGCTTTGTCGCGCGCCCATAAGCTTTCAGATCCGGCAAAGAGAAAGATGATTGCCAGAAGCAAAACCGCTGTCCTTTTCATATGTGTCTCCTTTGCGGAAAACAGGCGGAGCCTGCCCTACTTGTCCTTGAATTTACCCGAACAAACGATATAGGTCTTGCCATCGCTTCCTCTGGCGCGCATGAAGAACGTCGTCTTGTAGTAGAGGCCGCTCTCGCCGGGACTGGTGTAGACGTAATCCTCCCAGCCAGAGCCATCGCGTAGCGCGCTGGCTACGATCTCGTCACGGAAGGCCTTGCCGTTCACATCGGTCTTGCCTTTGAAGTTCTTGCCCACAAGCTTGATGTTGTCGCCGTGGGCGACCATCGTGATCGCGGTGTCGTAGATGAAGACGTAGAAGGAGGGGTTATCCTTGTCCCGATACGGAGGCGTGCCCGCGTTGATCTTGTCGATAGTAGCCGGGGCGTCGGCGGCGAGATCCTCCATCGTTTGGTCGACGAGCCGCATCACCTGTTCATTGGTGATGCGATCATCAATGTACCGGGGTTTCAGGTAATGATCGAAAACCTTTTCGTAGATGCTGTAGCCGTCCTTTGTCTTTTCCTTTTTAAGTTCATCCAGCGCCATTCCCATCGTCTGAATTACCGACTCGGATGTCTGGCGATTGAAGGCGTAATAAAGCTCGCCTTCGCCCAGAGGATAGATGCTCTCGAAATTTCCCGGGTTGGAGGCGAGGTGTTTGATCAGCCACATGCCCGCCGTCTCTTCGTAGGCCCAGGCGTCAACTTTTCCAGCCTCAAGTAGGCGGATGACGTCGTCGGCCTTCTCCTTGACGATGATCCTATTGTTCTTTATCTTGCCGCGGAGCAGAAGCTGCTCGCCGATGTCGTCGCACAGGGCCGCGATCCTTAACTTCTTGAGATCGGCGAAGGTGTTGATCTTCAAGGCCCGGTCCTTCCGGGCGATTACAACGATCTTCGTCGGGGCGATGGGGCCGACCCAGCGAAAGAGTCTTTCCCGCTCCGGCGTCCGCGTCGTGGAAAAGACAGCGGTATTCTTGTTATTCAGTGCCGCTTGGTATCCTGTGGTCCAGCTTTTCAGATGTATGTCGCTTCGGCTAAACTCGACATTCGCTTTCTTCATAATCTCCGCGAGCAGATCAACTGCTATGCCTTGCGGGCTGCCGTTCTCCTCGAAGTTAAAGGGTGGATACTGTTCGGTCATGAAGGTGAGACCCGGGGTGCGGCCCGACGCCGCACTGGGCGAAGTCGGGAAACAAAGAAAGGTTGCCAGAACGAGCGACACCGGGAGACACGTTTTTTTGACGAGGTGGTTGATCATTCTTCCCTCCTCTGAAAAAAAGGTTCATGCGGGAACGGATAGAGAGACCGACGACGGAAAGAAATATAGACTAACTTTCGGCATTTTACAATCTATGAGTCGAGAGGCTATCTGCCGCTGCTTCCTTTCAAGGTGCGAAGATGGTGGAAGGCGAGCAGCGGATGGCGGTAGAGCATGCGCGGGCCGGAGAAGCGCATGACCTCTTTTATCTTCAGCCGCATCTCTTTTTTGTAGCAGTGGATCTCGCACAGTGAACAGGCGGGCTTGGCCGCTCCGAATGTGCACCTGCCGATACGTTCCGAGGCATAATCCAGAAGCTCGCGACAATCTTCACAGAGATGACCACCGCCGTGATGATACTTGCAGAACATCTCAATCATGACACGGATCGTCTCGATTTCTCTGGCCAGATATCGGTCCATACTCTCAACCCTCAATCCCAAAAGTTCTCGACGGTAAACGTGGGAAGAGTATACGGGGAGTGATCTCCGCCGTCAACGAGATTACCGCTGAAACATTGTGCGCGCGCGTGATCTTGAGGTTTCCGCTTTCCCTAATAATGCTTGCGCCGTTCGGTTTCGCGGAATAGAATCGCTCCAAGAACTTTCGGAAAAGGAGACAAGCCATGTCGCTACCTACCAGAGACAATCCTTATAACTTTGACGCTTTTCTCAAGTGGCGCAAGGAATTCGATTACTACGCCGATGATCCCTTCATCCAGAAGGTTCTTACGCGCTATGCCGGCAAGGATGCCGAGCAGGCCGATCGCGCGGCCCGCAAGCTCTCGCAGAAGGCCTCTTACCGCTGGCGCGATATCGCCGACGCCATCTCTTACCCGGAGCAGCGCCCCTACATGATGCACTACGATGGCCACAACCACCGCATCGACCGGATTGTCAGGCCCGGCGACACCCTGGCCATGGAGAAGGAGATCTTTTCGGAAGGCATCTTCTCCTCGCGCACTTCCCCCTGGGAGAAGCTCATCAAGATGTATCTCGTCTATCAAAACAGCGAGGCCTGCGTCGCCTGCCCGATGACGTGCACGGAAGGACTCGTCGATATCCTGGATAAGTTCGCCGATACGCCGGAGACAAAGGCGATCCTTCAGCACTGCAGGGAAGGGATCGACGGAGAATTTGCCATCGGCGCGCAGTACCTCTCTGAAATCCAGGGCGGCTCCGACGTTCCGGCCAATGTCCTGGAGGCGGTCGAAGAGGGCGGCCTCTGGCGTCTCTACGGGACGAAGTTCTTCTGCTCGGCCACCCATGCCGACTACGCCGTGGTCACGGCCAAGCCCGTCGGCTCCGAGAAGGTCGCCCTGTTTGTCGTGCCCTCGTGGCTTCCCGGAGACAAGGAAAAGGAAGTGAGAAACGGCTACACCATCGACCGGATCAAGTGGAAGATGGGGACGAGCGAACTGACCACGGCGGAGATCACCTTCAAAGGCGCTGTCGCTTATCCGGTGGGACCGCTGGACAGGGGCGTGGCAAATGTCGTGGGAATCGTCCTCACGCGCTCGCGCCTGACCGTGGGACTGTCATGCGCTGCCTCCATGACCCGGGCGGCGCGGGAAGCGAAGAATTACAGCGAGTTTCGCGAGGCCTTCGGCGTCATCATCGGTACCCTTCCCATGGTGGCCGGCCAGGTCCGTTCCCTCGAGAGACAGGCCAAACGCGCGACGGCGGCGGCCTTCAAGGTCTACAGCGAGTTTCTTAAATTGGAAGGCGGCCTCAAGGGCGGTCTCGTCACCGATGAACCAATCGAAATGCGGCGCAAACGCTTCGCCGTCCGCGAGTTGATCATGCTGCAAAAGATCGTTGCTTCCTGGGATTGTACGGAAGTCGTGAGGGCGGCCATGTCCATCTTCGGCGGCCACGGCGTGATGGAGGATTTCTCGAGCCTCCCCAGGCTTTATCGCGATGCGGCTGTCAACGAGCTCTGGGAAGGGCCGCGCAACGTCCTGCTCACGCAAATCCACAACGACATCCAACGCGCTTCTTCCTGGTACAAGCCGAGCGAGTTTGCGGCGGACGTTCTGGCCGGCGTCGATCCGGCAAGGAGAGCAAAACTGGCGGCGGAGATGGAAGAGCTGACCTCCATTCCCAACCTCTTCGGCAACGACGAAAAGACCATCGAAATCTGTGCAAGGTGGGACGACTTCTGCCAGAGACTCTTCAACGCCTACCAGGACGGCGCCCTGGCAGAGGTGGAGGCCTGATTTACTGATCAAATATTAGAGTATTCGTGAAGCCCCGCCAGAAGCCGGGCGATCTCGTCCAGACGGGTGTAAACCCTGATTCCTTCTTTGTTGAGATCGCAGACGACCTGGCTTTCCCAGATGCTGAAGTGCGAACCGATCAAGACGGGTTTGCCTGTCTCGCGCTCCAACTCGAAGACGGCGCGGATCGTCATCTTTTCGAACTCGAAGAAAAGCTTCATCTCTTCCGAGGTCTTCTCCGTCACGATCCCCGGTCTTCCCATGCCGTGCAGAATCAGGGCGTCGATCTCGCCGGACTCCAGCATCAGTCGTCCCAGTTCCTTGCGTTCACCGGCCAGGGCGATAACGCCGGCGGCGCCGACGTCCACGGGGTTCTTCGTTGAAGCGCGCTCCGGCATCCCCAACGCCTTGATCCTTTCCTGAAGTGCCGGGCTCAATTCCGGGACGGTAAGGCCTTCCTCCTCCAGGGCGTCGGCCAGGGCGACACCCCAGGAGCCGCCGATGGTGATAATGCCGACGCGTTTTCCTGCCATGGGCGGTCTCTCGATCAAGGCATGGCCCAAGGGCAGCAGAAGCTCCATGTTCGGGGAGACGATGATCCCCGCCTGGCGAAGCATGCCGGCAAAGATCTCTTTTCTTCCCGCCAGGGCTCCCGTATGACTATTGGCCGCCCGGGAGGCATCGGCGGATTTACCCGCTTTGTAAGCGACGACGGGTTTAATCTTGGTTACTCGCCGCGCCGCATCCAGGAAGCGATCGCCGTCGCGGATCGTCTCCAGGTACATGACGATTCCTTTGACATCGGGCTCGGCGCCGAAGTATTCGAGGTAGTCGGTAGCGGTGATGTCCGCTTCGTTTCCCGTATGGACGAACTTTCCCACTCCCATGCGGAAGGGAAATCCCAGGGCCAGCAGATCGTAGAAGGCGTACCCGCCCTGGCAGACAGCGGCGAGCCCGGTCGGATGGAGATACTCCGCCGGGGAGGCGGCGGCGTTGAAGCTGGCCTGGAGATTGAAGGTGCCGCTGACGTTCGGTCCTAAGATACGCATGCCGTACGAGCGGGCGAGCGCCACGAGCTCCTCTTCGCGTTTCCTTCCTCCCCGGACGGCTTCGCCGAAGCCGGAGGTGATGACGGTGATGCCGCGCACCCCCTTTTCACCGCAAGAGATAATGGCCTCTTTCACCGCTTCGTTGGGGACG
>JAQULV010000130.1 GCA_028718405.1 Smithellaceae bacterium | reverse complement strand
GAAGAAATTCATCCAGTGCCACATCAGGGACATCACCGAACGCAAGCGGACGGAGAAAAGATTGAAAGAGTCCGAGGAGCGTTACCGGCGTGCCTTTGAGACCGCACGGGATGGTCAGTTTCTTATTGATAAAGAAGAAGGACGAATCGTCAACACCAACCCGGCGATTCAGAAACTACTGGGCTACTCCAACCAGGAATTAATGGGGAAAACCCTACAGCACTTCGGCATGCTGAAAGATAAAAAGAATATCAAGAAGACGATTAAGGAATTGGAGCGGGTAGGCTTCATACATGATGAAGTCCGGATAAAGAATAAGGAAGGGAACACGATAGACGCCGAAATGTACCTGATAGACAAGGCGGAAGTGATCCAGTGCAATATCCGCGACATCACCGAGCGCAAGCTGGTGGAAGATGCGCTCGACAAAAGTAAAGATCAATTATCCAATGCTGTCAAAATTGCGCACCTCGGCCCCTGGGAGTACGATGCGGTAAACGACTTATTCACGTTTACCGATTCTTTTTATGCGATTTTCCGGACAACTGCCGAGCAGGTCGGCGGATACACGATGTCGTCGGCTGAGTATGCAAAGCGGTTTGTCCATCCCGATGATGCCGCTGTTGTAGGAGAGGAAATCAGAAAAGCCATTGAGACCGAGGATCAGGAATTCAGTCGCCAACTGGAACACCGCATTATCTATAGCAACGGCGATGTCGGATATATTACCATGCGCTTTTTCATTGTCAAAGATGAGAATGGAAGAACAGTCAGAACTTATGGCGTAAACCAGGACATCACCGAGCACAAGCTGGCGGAAAAGGTGTTGCGGAACAGTGAACGAAAATACAGCGATCTCTTTGAGTTTCTGCCGCTTGCCGTCTATGAAATAACGCCGGACGGGAAACTGATTTCAGCCAACCGTGCCGCGTACGAACTTTCCGGTTACTCAAGGGAAGACATTGAGAAGGGGATGAATATTGCCGAACTGCTTCTTCCCGAGGATTGGCAGAGAGCCCTGGCGCATATCCCGAAATTGATGGCAGGAAAGAGGTTGGGCGACAACGAATTCACGATCGTGAAGAAAGACGGCGGCACCTTCCCGGCTCTGATATATTCCAACGCCGTCAAAAGAGATGGTAAAGCCATCGGGATCAGAGGCGCCATCGTCGACATATCGGAGAGAAAAGAGAGTCTTGGTAAATTGCGCCAGGCCCTGGGGGCGACCATTGCCGCCCTGGCCTTTGTCGCGGGGACAAGGGACCCCTATACGGCAGGTCATCAGAGGCGAGTGGCCGATCTTGCCACTGCCATAGCAGCGGAAATGAATATTTCCGCGGAAAGGATTGACGGTATCCATGTGGCAGCCTCGATTCACGATATCGGGAAGATTTCCGTTCCCGGCGAGATCCTCAGCAAACCATCAATGCTGTCGAAGTCGGAATTTGATTTAATCAAGGTGCATTCGCAGGCAGGTTACAATATCCTAAAGGGTATAGAGTTTCCTTGGCCGATAGCGAGGATGGTCTTGGAACATCACGAGCGGATGGACGGTTCCGGCTATCCGCAGGAATTAAAGGGCGATGATATCTTGCTCGAGTCGAGGATCATCTCGGTAGCGGATGTTGTGGAAGCAATGGCTTCGCACCGCCCCTATCGTCCGACCCGGGGGATCGACGCCGCCCTTGAGGAGATTACGAAGAACAGGGGTATACTCTACGATGCCGCCGCCGTAGATGCGTGCCTGAAGCTCCACAATGAAAAAGGTTACAGCTTTGCGTAATCCCCCGCGTGGCTGGCACGCAGCTCCACTGAAACGTCCGTTGCCTCTTTGATGATCCGATCCTTGGTTATCGAGTTGCCACATCTATCTGCCGGCCCTGGCGCAGAGCGCCTAATCTACCGCGAAATTTCCCCATATCCTTCCGCATCTGAAAAGCTGCAAGATAAGTCTTCAAATCTGCGTTCGTTTGCATTATAATGGCGCCACTTCTGAAACATTGGTCTGCTGTGGTCTGCAACATGTCTGCTCGTGATCGGCGGGCAGGAGCGTTGCCTTGCCGCCGCCGCGAAGCGGAAATCGAGGTGGGTCGCGAGGGCTTCTGCCATTTCCGATTGGTACCGGAACAAGAAGCGGAGGCGCGTATGAATGGAGTGAGGGCCGGAGAACGTATAATTCCTAAGACACGCAAGGTTGCAGTGCAAAAGGTATCCGCGGACGATTTTCTGGCCTCCCAGACATTTATCAACGAGATCATAGAGCAGAGCCCGATAGCCACCTGGATCTCCGATGCTACGGGGACGATGGTCAGAATGAACCGCGCCTGCTCCAGCATTCTGAACATCACCGATGAAGAGGTAGTCGGAAAATACAACGTCCTCGGAGACGAGATCGTCCTGGCGCAGGGATTCATGCCCATGGTGAGAAACGTCTTCGAGACGGGAGAAAGCGCCAACTTCACGATCCAATACGACACCTCCCACCTGAAAAAGCTAGCGCTCAGAAAGAAAGCGTCCGTTATTCTGGAGGTCACGATCTTCCCGATCAAGAACGATGCCGGCAAGATCGTCGGCGCCGTCTTCCAACAAATCGATATCACCAAGCACAAGGAAGCGGAAGAGGCATTGCGTATCAATGAAATCCGCTACCGTGAACTGTTTGATAACATGAGCAGCGGCGTAGCCGTCTACCAGGCTGTTGGCGACGGCGCCGATTTTGTCTTCGTCGATATCAACGCCGCAGGCGAGAAGTGGAGCCAGATAAAGAAGGAAGAAGTAATCGGCAAGAGTATCCAGGAGGTGTTTCCGGCCGTAGGGCACTTGGGGCTGCTGAAGGTGTTAGGCGATGTCTGGCGGACGGGCCGTCCGCAGCGGCTCAAGGCATCCCTCTATAAGGACGAGAGGATTTCCCAGTGGGTAGAGAACTATGTGTTCAGGCTCCCGTCGCGCGAGGTCGTGGCGATCTACGATGACATCACTGCGTACAAGCAAACGGAAGATGCTCTGCGCCAGGGGGAACAGAGGTACAGAGAGCTTTTCGAGTTCCTGCCGATAGCAGTTTTCGAGATGTCCAAGGGCGGGGACATCATTGTGGGGAACCACGCGGCCTATGAGCTGTTCGGATATTCTCCCGAGGATGTGGAGCGCGGCTTGAATATCGCTCATCTGCTCATCCCCAGCGATTTGCGGCGTGCCCTGAGTAACATCCCCAAGGTGATGAAGGGGCTGAAGTTAGGCGACAACGATTACACGATCGTCAGAAAAAATGGCGAACGGGTGCCCTCCCTCATTTACTCCAATGCCGTCAAACAGGATGACGAGGTAGTCGGGATCAGGGGAACCGTGATCGACATATCGGAGCGCAGAAAGAATCTCGACCGTCTGCATAAGGCGTTGCTGGCAATCGTCTCGGCAGTCGCCACTACCGTCGAAAGGAGAGACCCTTACACGGCGGGCCATCAAAGGCGCGTCGCCGATCTTGCTCACAGTATTGCGACCGAGTTGAACCTTACTCCGGAGAAGATCGAAGGCATCCGTATCGCGGCCTCGATTCACGACATAGGCAAGATATCGGTTCCCTCAGAGATTCTCAGCAGGCCCTCCAAACTTGCACCCATGGAGTTTGAGTTGATCAAGACTCACGCTGAGGCAGGTTATGACATCTTGAAGGGTATCGAATTCCCGTGGCCGATCGCACGAATGGTTCTGGAACACCACGAGCGGATAGACGGTTCGGGATATCCCCACGGGCTCAAGGGCGACGATATTCTCCTCGAATCAAAGGTCATTGCCGTAGCGGATGTCGTCGAAGCGATTGCCTCTCACCGTCCCTATCGCGCCGCCTTGGGAATCGAGACGGCCCTTGAAGAGATCACGAAGAACAAAGGAACTCTCTACAATCCGGCCGTCGTCGATGCCTGCCTGAAGCTCTTCGGGGAAAAGGGTTACACCCTCATGTAGTTCCCGCGTGACCGGCGTGCAGTGCCGCCGATACTTCCGCCGCTTCTTTAACGATGCGCTCGATCAGCTCGGCCACCGTCGGCTCGTCGTGGACGATGCCCATGGCCTGTCCCACGGGGAGAATGCCGTTCTCCGTGTCGCCCTTTTCCGTTGCAATCAGAATCGACTTGTAGGCATTGGCGAAGTAGGCAAGCTGCCGGGCGTTCTTCCAGCCCGAGGCCATCACGCCGATGAATAGTTTCCAGAACGGGAGCTTCAATTGCGCGGCGATGATCTGCGCGTTGAAAAAGGCGGCCGGGAGGTTGAGCCCCTTCTGCAGTGCCTTGTGGGCCGCTTCGTTTTCCATGACCCGGCAGGGGATGCCGTCGAAGCGCGTCGAATAGAGGGTTTCGTAAACATCCTTCTTGAGTGAGAGCTTCTTGTAGTTGTCGTTTAGGGGACTCTCCTTCGTCGTCATGAAGCGGGTGCCCATCGCGACGGCGCCCGCGCCTAGGGCCAAAGCGGCGGCAAGTCCCCGCCCGTCGGCAAAGCCCCCTGCCGCGATGACGGGAATCTGCAGATTATCGGTTAGGTGTGGGATCAGAAGCAGAGAGGTCACAGCGCCGCCATGGCCGGCAGCCTCGTGTCCGGTGGCGATTACCCCATCGGCGCCGTAATCCTGCGCCCTCTTGGCGTGGTGGAGATTTGTCACTGTGGCGACGACCTTTCCGCCGTATTCGTGCGCTTCCTTAACCAGCCATTCTCCCTTGCCCAAGGCGAAGTTAATAACGGGGACCTGCTCTTCGATAAGGACTTTGGCGTTACCGGTGGCGCCGGGAAGCATGAGTGAGGCGTTGGCGCCGAAGGGCTTGTCGGTGAGACGCCTGATCTCGGCGATGGATTTCCTCGTCTCGTCGGGGTCCAGGGGACCGGTGGCCAGAATTCCCAGACCGCCCGCGTTCGAGACGGCGGCCACCATCTGGGGGACGCTGATCCAGCTCATGCCGGAAAGGACGATGGGGTAGCGGATGCCGAACAGTTCAGTGATGCGTGTCTTCACGGTCTATCTCCTTTTCCAGTCGGGTTTTCGGCCTTCCATCGTCGCGGTGACACCTTCCTTGAAGTCGTCGCTGCGCAGCAGGATGCTCTGGAGATTTACCTCCATATCGAGATGCGTCATGAGATCGACCCCCTCGCCCTTCTTCACGACTTTCTTGACGGCGCCCACGGCCAAGGGCGCCATGGCGCAGATCTCGGCGGCCATCTTGTCCGCTGCGGCGAAGAGGTCGGCCGCCGGATAGACGGCGTTGACGAGGCCGAAATCCAGGGCGTCTTTC
>JAQULV010000129.1 GCA_028718405.1 Smithellaceae bacterium | reverse complement strand
TAAGTCCCATGAGCCGGGAACAGCAGTATAACGATGCCGACGAGAAGCATCGATCTCACGGATATTTCATGGGCTTTTTTCATCTTTCCGATTCCAGACAGTTAATATCTCTTTTCCCAGGGCCTAGTTAAATACCAATAATTAGAGGCAACTTGCTATCATATTGAAATAACTAATAATATACTTTGCCTAAACCTTATGCAATCAGGTAGAAAATTGTGACATTTGCACACTTACGATAGTTATCAACAAAGTTTTCAACAGGCATTTCCACAGCTTTGTTGAATCAGCGCCAAGTGGGCGTTTCAAGGTGGAAAAATCCCTCCGTCTGCGACTACGGCGTAATCTTCATCCTCCAGCCGAAGGGGTCTTCCTTCTCGCCGTACTGAATTTGCAGGATCTCATTGTAGAGCCGCTCCGTCAACTCTCCCGTCTTCCCCCCATTGATCAGATGCTCTTTGCCCTGATAATAGATCTGGCCGACGGGCGAAACGATAGCGGCTGTCCCGGAGGCAAAGACCTCCTTAAGCTTTCCCTGCGCGGAAGCGACCATGATCTCGTCCATGGAGAGAGGCCTTTCCGAAACCTTGACCCCCCAGCTGCGCGCCATCTGGATGACGGAGTTTCTGGTCACGCCGGGCAGTATCGAGCCGGACAGGGGCGCGGTGATTAGTTCGTCGCCGATCATGAAGAAGATATTGCTCGTTCCCACTTCTTCCACATATTTCCTCTCCACGGCGTCGAGCCAGAGGACCTGGGTGTATCCCATTTTCATCGCTATCTGGCTGGCATAGAGGCTAGCCGCGTAGTTGCCCGCGGCCTTGCAGTAACCGATTCCGCCGCGGACGGAGCGGACGTAATCCTCCGAAACGAAGATCTTCGTGGGGCTGAAGCCTTCCGGATAGTAGGCACCGACGGGACCGACAACGATAAAGAAGAGATACTCCGAAGAGGGATGGACCCCCAAGGCCTTTTCCGTCGCGATCATGGTCGGTCTGATATAGAGAGAGGTTCCCTGGCCGTGGGGAATCCAATCCTGTTCCACGAGGACCAGTTCCCTGATGGCCTTAAGGTAGAGCTCTTCGTCGATTGTTGGCATGCAGAGCCGCTCCGCCGAGACGTTCATCCGGCGAACGTTTTCGAGGGGGCGGAACAGATAGATAGCTCCATCCTTTCCGCGGTAGGCCTTGAGACCTTCGAAGATTTCCTGACCATAATGGAGGCACATCGCCGTGGGATCTAAGCAAAGGTCGTGGTAAGGCTCAACGGCCGCATCGTACCATCCCTTGTCCACGTGGTACTTCATAGTGAAGATATGATCAGAGAATATCTTACCGAAGCCGAGTTTGCTCTCGTCAGTCGGTTTTGCCTTCCGGTGACTGTCAGACGCCTTGACGATTCGGATTTCCATTTATTCCTTCCCCCTTATAGTATATAACTCCCTGCCTTAGCCGATGAACCTCCTGCGGAAAAGTCGTGCTTCGCCGCTGTTCATCTTCCGGCAGCCTTCCTCGATTGTTAAGAAATATGGCTTCGTGCGACTTGGCTGATACCGAAGGCGCCTCGCCCTGGCACGACGGCCGAAAATGACTGCTCACCCGAGGCGTAAGAGATCTTCATTTTTGGTATGTTATCACTAAAGCATGTTTCTATCAAGGGTTCTGTATTGGATCGCCTCCGCCACGTGCGGGGGCATGATGTTGGCGCGGCCTTCCAAGTCGGCGATCGTTCGTGCCACCTTTAGAACCCTGGTGTACGCCCGAGCGGAGAGCCCCAATTTATCGACGGCCATCTCGATTAGTCTTTGGCCTTCCTCGTCCAGGGGACAGAACTCCTTGATCTGCCTGTCGGTAAGCCTGGCGTTCACGTGGCTGCCCTGATCGGCAAAGCGCTCGGCCTGCACCAGGCGGGCCCGGCCGATCCTCTCTTTGATGACGGCCGACGACTCGGCGAATTTATTCTGGCGGATATCCCGGTATCTCACAGCGGGGACCTCGATGTGGATGTCGATCCTGTCGAGAAGTGGACCGGAGAGGCGGGACTGGTATTGCCTGATCTGCTGGGCGCTGCAGCGGCAAGGTCTCTGCGACGACCCGTAATATCCGCAGGGGCAGGGATTCATGGCGGCAACCAGCATGAACTGCGCCGGGTAGCTTGCCGTCGCGGACGAACGCGTGATGGTAATGGTACCTTCTTCCAACGGCTGCCGCAGGGCCTCCAGAACATTTTTTCTAAATTCCGGCAGTTCATCGAGGAAGAGGACGCCGCGATGAGCCAAACTGATCTCACCTGGTTTAGGCGTTTGTCCTCCGCCCACGAGACCCACGTCGGAGATGCCGTGATGGGGCGATCTGAAGGGCCTCGTTCCCAAGAGGGCGTCGTTCCGGCCGAGAAGACCGGCCACCGAGTAGATCTTGGTTGTTTCAATGGCCTCGGCGAAGGTAAGCTCCGGAAGGATCGTGCAGAGTCGCTGAGCCAGCATTGTCTTTCCCGCCCCCGGCGGCCCGATCATCAGGATATTGTGGCCTCCCGCGGCGGCGATCTCCAGTGCCCTCTTTGCCTGTGCCTGGCCGCTGATTTCGGAAAAATCAAAAGGGTAGTGCGAGGCCGCCAGGAAGAAGGCCTCCCGATCCACGTGAAAAGGGGGGATCTCTCTCATCCCGTTGAGAAACTCCACCACGTCCGAGAGCCGCTCTACGGCAATTACCGCTATCTCCTTCACCATGGCGGCTTCCAGGGCATTGTCCTTAGGACAGATAATCCCCTTGAGGCCCATCGTCTTGGCTTCGAAGGCGGCCGAGAGCACCCCCGGTACTCCCTTGATACCGCCGTCCAAGGACAGCTCACCCGTGATGAGATAATGTTGGGTGATTTCTTCGGGCACCATCTCCTGAGCCATGAGAACGCCGACGGCGATGGGCAGGTCGAAGCCCGTGCCTTCCTTCTTTATATCGGCCGGTGCCAGATTAACGGTGACGTGATGTTTGGGAAAGCCGTAGCCGGAGTTCTTGACGGCGGCCTTGATACGATCCTTGCTTTCCTTGACGGACGCGTCGGGCAGACCGACGATGGAAAACTGGGGCAGTCCCGCCGCCGTGTCGACCTCGACGGTGATCGGATAGGATTCTATCCCCACGATACTGAAACTCAAGGCCTTGACAATCACTTCGTCACCCTTGCGTTTAAAGTTCCTAGAGAGGGTAAGGACTTATCAATGGGAATTTTCCCCGAAAGTATAATGAAGGCGTCAGACCCTCGCAAGGCTTTTCTTGGGACTCCTGATGAATCCCACCGGCGGACAATAAATTTAAAACACACAGTCACCGGTGGCGCAGCCGCCCGCATATTCGGCTCCCGCGAGGATCGGCCTCATGGCATCTCCCCTCGGATCAGAGCCGGCTCCGTAGGAGAGCACCTGGTCCTTCTTGCTTCCGTAGCGGTAAATGGTGATCCCCTTACACTTGAGGCGGTGGGCGAGACGGTAGATCATCTTTACGTCTTCGACCGTGGCCTGGGTAGGAAGGTTGATGGTCTTCGAAACGGAATTATCGGTATGCCTCTGGAAAGCAGCCTGGATCAGGAGATGCTGTCGGGCCGTCACGTCGAAGGCGGTGACGAAGAGCCGGCGCACTCCGGCGGGGATCTCGGCAATGTCTCGCAACGATCCCTGGCGCGCGATCTTCGCCAGGGTGTCGTTTCCGAAGAAGCCTCCTTTTTGGGCGACCTCGGCGAAGATAGGGTTTATCTCGAAAAGCTGCGTTCCGGAAAGAACGTTTCTCACGAAACTTACGGCAAACAGCGGCTCGATGCCGCTCGAACAACCGGCGATGATGCTGATCGTTCCGGTGGGGGCAATCGTGTTGACGGTGGCGTTTCTGAGTTGCAGCTTCTGTTTACGATAGATGGATTTTCCGAAGTTGGGGAAGACGCCTCGCTCCCGCGCCAGCGTCGCTGAAGCGCGTAGCGACTCTTCCCTGATAAAGGCCATGAGCCTGTCGGCCAACTCCACCGCCGCCTTTGCGGTATAGGGGATCCGGAGTCTCAGCAGCATATCGGCGAAGCCCATCACACCCAAGCCTATCTTCCTGTTGCCTTGCGTGATCGCTTGTACCTCGGGCAGAGGAAATTTGTTCATCTCGATGACGTCATCGAGAAACCTTATCCCCCAGCGGATGCAGTCCCGCAGTTTCTCCCAGTCGACGTCCCCTGAGGAGATCATCCTTTCTAGATTCAGGGAAGCGAGGTTGCAGCTCTCATAAGAGAGCAAAGGCAGTTCCCCGCAGGGGTTGGTTGCCTCCAAGGGGCCAAGCTCCGGCGTCGGATTGCGCCGGTTGATCTCGTCCAGAAATATCAGTCCCGGGTCTCCCGTCCGCCAGGCCGAGGTAGTGATGAGATCGAACAGGTCGCCCGCCTTGATGCGACGTTGTTTCTTTTTCGTTCGCGGATTGATCAGATCGAAGCTCGCATTCCTCGCCGCCGCGGCCATGAAGGCGTCGGTGACGGCGACGGACAGGTTGAAGTTGGAGAAGGCGCCGCTTTTCGTCTTCGCCTCGATAAAGTCGACAATGTCGGGATGATCGCAGCGCATGATACCCATATTCGCGCCGCGCCTGCGGCCTCCCTGAATAATGATCTCCGTGGCCTTGTCGAAAATCCCCATGAAGGAGACGGGGCCCGATGCCTCTCCTTTCGTAGAAGCCACGAGGTCACCCTTCGGCCTCAGGTGAGAGAAATTGAAACCGGTACCGCCGCCCGTCTGGTGGATCTTGGCCATGTCTTTTAAGGAGTTGAAGATACCGTCGATGGAGTCCGGCACCGGCAGAACGAAACAGGCCGAAAGCTGTCCCAGTGCCGTCCCTGCATTCATCAGCGTCGGGGAGTTGGGCATGAACTGCCGGTCACGCATCATTCGAAAGAACCTCTCTTCCACCTCGGCAGGACTCACTTTGGCCGGGAACCGTTCCTCGGCGCGGGCGACATGGCGGGCGACGCGGCGGAAGAGCTCGCCGGGCGTTTCGATGACGTTCCGCTCATCGTCTTTCAGCAGATACCGCCTTTCCAATACTGCCATGGTGTTTACGGGAAACTTCAGGTCGTCTTTCAGACCCAGGGCGGATTTGGCCATGCGGATGTCGCTACGGTGCTTCCGATAGAGGATATAGCTCCGGGCGACTTCTCCGTAACCTTCCCGCATGAGCGCCAGCTCGATGGCATCTTGAACCGCCTCGACATCGGGCCACCTTTCCTGCGGCCGTCGGGCTATGTCCTGCACCACGACCTCCGTG
>JAQULV010000128.1 GCA_028718405.1 Smithellaceae bacterium | reverse complement strand
CAGCAGGTGAAGGTGGCCCTGCCCGCCCACGGCAAGGCAATCTTCAAACTTCAAAGCAGGCTGGAGTCTTTGGAGAGGCACCACCGCCACCGCCTGCATCTGACCTACGACGCCTGCCGTCATCCGCGGAGCATCTGGCAGATCGCTACGATGTCGCGCTACTTCGACGTCTACGTGGACCCCGCCAAGTTCAACCCTCTGGCCGGCCAGGAGGCTGCGGTCCATGTGGAGCTTCTCCAGATGGTGGGCGCCGTGACGCTTTCTCGCGTCGAGGGAGTCGTACACTACTTCCAGAGCTCCGGTGAGGACTTTGAGATCGTCTACAAAAGGGTCGAGGAGCTCATTGCCGATGAAAGCAAAACGCTCCTCATGCGGCGATGATCCTCATCTATCCGCCCGTTGTTAAACCGTCGGAACCGCCGGCCGGTTTGGCGAAGCTCGCGGGCGCGCTGAGGCAGGCGGGCGTGAGGTTCCTCCTCCTCGATGCCAACCTCGAAGGTCTCTACTACCTGCTGGAACAACCCTGCCCGGCTTCCGACACCTGGACAAAAGGGGCGGTTAGACGACGCGACAAAAACCTCCGGTTCCTCAAAAGCAGATACTCCAATGAGAGCCTTCCCCGCTACTCCCGCGCCGTCTCCGATCTGAATCGAATCCTCGCCGCGCAGGGTGCCCGCGGCCACGCGAGAATCAGTCTGGGCGACTACGAGCAACAGGGGTTGAGCCCCGTGAAGAGCGCGGATCTTCTGTACGGCGCCATTCATCCCGAAAAAAATCCCTTTTATTCGTACTTCGCGCCGCGTCTGACGAAACTTTTGGAAGAAGAAAATCCTACCGTCGTAGGCCTATCGATAAACTACCTGAGCCAGGCCCTCTGCGGCTTTGCCATGGCGGGTTTCTTAAGAAAACTATCTCCCAAGCTTAGGATCTGCATGGGCGGCGGCCTCATCACCTCCTGGCTCAGCTCGCCCATCTTTAGCAATCCCTTCGCCGGTCTGGTAGATGAGATGATCGCCGGTCCCGGCGAAGAGGCGCTGCTCAGGCTTTGCGGCCGCGAGAGGGAACCGGGGGCGGCGCCGTCCTACAGAGAGCTTCCGCTGGACGACTATCTTTCTCCCGGGCACATTCTTCCCTACAGCGCCTCTTCGGGATGCTGCTGGCGACGCTGCGCCTTCTGTCCCGAAGCGGCGGAAGAGAGCCGCTATCGTCCCACGCCGCCGGTACGGGTCGCATCCGATCTCTCTTCTCTCGTTTCCGAAACCGCGCCATCCCTTATCCATCTTCTCGACAGTGCCTTGAGCCCGGCTCTTCTTGGGGCCCTGGCGGATCAGCCGCTGGGCGTTCCTTGGTACGGCTTCGCGCGCGCGACCACGCCCCTGACCGATAAAGATTTCTGCCTGGAACTGAGGCGCTCGGGCTGCACCATGTTGAAGCTCGGCATAGAGTCGGGCGATCAGGAGGTCCTGGATGCGCTCTCCAAGGGGATAGCGTTGGACGATGTAGCCAGGGTATTGAAAAATCTCAAGGAGGCGGGGATTGCCACTTACTGCTACCTGCTGTTCGGGACACCGGCGGAAACGGAAGATGCGGCAAGGCGCACCCTGAAGTTCACCGTCCGCAACTCTCCCTTGATCGATTTTCTCAACGTCGCGGTTTTCAACCTCCCCGCCTGGAGTCCCGCCGCAGCAAAGCTTAGGATCCGCGACTTCTACCCGGGCGATCTCGCCCTTTACCGGGACTTCGTTCATCCTCATGGATGGGAGAGGGCGGCGGTCCGGCATTTCCTCGATCGTGAATTCAAGAGGAACGCCGCAGTTGCGGCCATCTTGAGAAGGGACCCGCCCACCTTCACCTCCAACCATGCACCCTTCTTTGTTGGCGCCTGACCAGGGGCAGCAAAAAATTCTTTTTCTTGTTTTTGCCGCTATGGTAGGATCGCCTGAAAATACAAAGAGCGAAAAGAGGAGCTTATGCGCAAGACGAAAATCGTCTGTACAATAGGGCCCGCCTGCGAAAGGGCGGAGACCATCGAAGAAATGATCAAGGCGGGGATGAACGTGGCCCGCCTCAATTTTTCCCACGGCACACACAAAGAACACGGCAAGAGAATCCAACTCATCAGGAAGATTGCGAAGAAACTAGACGTGCCCGTGGCGATCCTGCTGGATCTGGGGGGACCCAAGATCAGGGTGGGAGACATCCCCGAGCCGGGGATCAGGCTGGAGCCGGGACAGAAGTTCATCCTCACGGGCACCCCCGTTGAGGGAACGGCGGAGCGCGTATCTGTATCCTACCGATATTTGCCCCGCGAGGTGAAGGCGGGCGACCGTCTGCTATTGGCCGACGGCCTCATGGAACTTGCCGTGCTGAAGTCAAAAGGTGACGAGATCACCTGCAAGGTCGTCACCGGCGGTGTCCTGACCTCCCATAAGGGCATCAACCTGCCCACGGGGACGCTCACCATTCCGTCGCTCACGGAGAAGGACAAGCTGGATTTGGTCTTCGGCCTTTCCAAGGACGTGGACTACGTGGCCCTCTCTTTCGTCAAGAAGGCCTCCGACGTCACGGGTGTCAAGAACATCATAAAGAGAAGCGGCAAGGATACCCCCGTGATCGCCAAGATCGAAAAACATGAGGCCCTGCAGGAGATCGAGGCGATCATTGCGGCCTCCGACGGGATCATGGTGGCGCGCGGCGATCTGGGGGTTGAGATACCTCTGGAGGAGGTGCCGTTGATCCAGAAAGCGATCATCCAAAAAGCCAACGCCTCGGGCCGGCCCGTCATCACGGCAACTCAGATGTTGCGGTCCATGGTGACCTCGCCGCGTCCCACCCGCGCCGAGGCGGCGGACGTGGCCAACGCGGTATTGGACGGAACCGACGCCGTCATGCTCTCCGAGGAGACGGCCTCGGGCAGCTTCCCCGTGGAGGCGGTGCAGTACATGGACCGTATCGCCGAGATCGCCGAGAACGGGTTCCCCTACGATGATTTTCTCTGCCGCGTACCCGCGAAGACCGTGTCCGATTCCGTTTCGCACGCCTCCTGCATCCTGGCCGACCACCTCGAGGCAAAGGCGATCGTGGCCTATACGCAGTCCGGGCTCACCGCCCGCCATATCTCCCGCTTCAGGCCGCGACAGTCCATCATCGCCCTTTCCCCCAACGAGCGGACCGTTCGCAGGCTCACCCTTTTCTGGGGGTGCCTGCCGCGGATGATGAAATTCACGCGCGATACAGACGATCTGATCGAGCGTGCCGCGAAAGTGGCGCTGGAGACGAAGGAGGCGAGGAAGGGGGATCTGGCCGTCATCACCCTGGGCCATCCCCTATGGGTGACGGGTACTACGAACATGCTGCGGGTGAAGTGTCTGTAACGATCAGGCGAAGACTTGCCGGTCCAAAAGCTCCCAGGCCTTTTCCTTGACGAAGGCATTGATACAGCCATTCTCGTAGACGACGATACCTTCCCGGGCGAGCTCACCCAGGACGTCCCGCACGTCTTCCTGATCCTTGGCGGTGTACTTGGCAAGCTCTCCGATCGGGTCGCGGCATTCATCGAAAGGCCAATACTTGAGAAAATAGAGGATAACCACCAGCTTGATCCAGGACTGGGTCAACTCCTCCAGGACGTTGTTGGTGTGAATGATGCGGTTGGAGAACTCTTTGAGCATCGAAAGGGACACCTCGCCGCTCTCCCGCATAATCAGACGGAAGGTTTCGCCATCGATGACGGCGATATCGCTGTCTTCGACGGCCTGGGCGGAGGCGGTGCGCGGCACATCGATCAGGGCCGCCATCTCGCCGAAGTAGGCACCGGGCCCCATCTCCGCCAGGACCTTCTTCACCTGGCCGGCCGTCTTCTCCACGCTCACCCGCCCCATCAGCAGGTAAAACATGTTCTGCCCCGTATCGCCTTCCCGGAAGACGTAAGATCCTTTGGGATAGATGTGGCCGAACTTTATGTAGAGCCGCTCGTTAACGTTCTGCTCGTTCTTCTTTCCCTTCAGCAGCGCCTGTTCCAGAAGGATATGGTCTCTCCTCTGGTAGGACGAAATCAGCTCGGCGCAGAAAAGTAAAAGCAAGGCGATGTAGAACACCCAGATGACCAGGATCACCACCGCTTCGAGAGAGCCGTAGATGACGTTGTAACGCGTATAGTTCACCACATACCAGGTGAAGAACTGCTTGGCCAGCTCCATAAGTCCGGAGAAGATAACGCCGCCGGCCACAGCCTGGACCCAAGAGACCTTCGCCATGGGGATGATCTTGTAGACGGCCGCGAAGAAGATGACCGTCAGGACAAAGGGCAGCACGTAACCTAGGAGGAACCCGTGGACAAAGGGGAGGATGATCTGGCCGCCGCCGAAGTAGGATGCCTTGACGGCCAGGATGTTGCCCAGATAGGAGATCGCGACACTGGACACACCCACGATCCAGCCCACGGGGATCATGGCGATGGCCAGCAGTTTCGAGACAAAGTAGTTGCGCGCCTTCTCCGCCCGGAAGATGATATTGAAGGCCGTCTCGATAGAGCTGAAGATCATGGCCGAAAACCACACCAAACTGAGGACGCCCACCAGACCCAGGACCTGCTTCTTATTTTCGATCTGCCCGAGCTGCTTGAGGAGATTCTCCGAGAAGAAGGGATGGATCTTCCGCATCCCTTCCACGACCTCCTGTTGCAAGTTAGGATAGGACCCGAAGAGCTCGCCCGCAACCATCAAGGTCAGGATGAATAAGGGGATGAACGATAGGATGGCATACAGGGCGATCGCCGCCGCCTGGTTCACATCGCCGTTATTCAGGAAATTTTCGGCGGCGTTGAAGAGTACATCTTTGGCCGAATGCAGGCGCAACCGCAAGGGGACCTTTTTGGTCTCCACACGTCTTATGCCCGCGTCGCTTCCGTTCATGGTGTTTGTCCCCTCGAATGCCGACAACTTATCAAATATGCGGAAATGATATCAAGGGAAATAAGATGGCGGTGGCGCCAGGTGAATGAGGGGCGGGAAAGGCGCCCATAAAAGGGGGGGGTAAAAGCAGCGCCTTTCCCGAGAGGGGTCTTATGAATTCAGTTTGGAAGCATCTTCGAGGGGACTAGAGGGATCCACCTTTTGCGTGGCTCTGGAAGTAATATTTCCCCTCTCATATTAACGTCTTGCAACCAAAGCTGCCAAATTGGTTTTACCTCTCTACCACAGAGCTTAGACCATTGCAACAAAAGTTTTCAGAAAATTTATTGCAAAAAGGATGTCGCTGGGATAATTTTCCGTTCCATGAGAAATTACAAAC
>JAQULV010000127.1 GCA_028718405.1 Smithellaceae bacterium | reverse complement strand
CCAAGGGGATGGGCAAAGACCATCTCCACAGTCAGGCATGGGAAATAGTAAGCCGCCGTCTCCAGAAGGCCGAGGCTGAAGCCCTGGCCCAATACCGACAGTCGTCGGGAACCGGTCTTGCTTCGAAAGACGTTCCGGAGATCGTCGTCGCCTCCTTCCACGGCCGGGTGGGGATACTTTTTGTTGCCATCGGCCGCAAGCAATGGGGGGCATTCCAACCTGAAACGGATACCGTCTACCTCCATCCGCGGATGGAGGCGGGCAGTGAAGACCTCCTCGATACAGCAGCCGCTCATGTCTTCCTCAACGGTGGCAGTGTCTTCATCCTTCCTGGTAATAAGATGCCCGATGATTCAGCGGTAGCAGCCGTATTTCGTTACTGACCGAAGTATTTCCGAATTCGAGACCACCTTAGAAGTAACTCCATGAAAGAAAGACGCCGAAAGATTTTTGCAGTTTGGCCTTCCAACGAATTTGCCTTTAGGCATCACCCGGCGTCTTTCTCATACCGTGCACTTTGTCCTCAAAGAGATCGGCGGCTTTAATTGCCACGACCATGTCCTTCCGGTGTCTCGGGATAAGGGGTACCGGACAATCCGGTATCATCCGGGAGATGCGACCGTTTCGAAAGGAGGTATCCCGCCATGCAAGAACCCCAGAGATCATACCTGCGCGAGAAATTTGGCAACCGCGTGAATTTCAGCAAGAGGGAACGAAAGCTCTATGGCCATGATATAGCGGCCATGCCCGGCATCATCAAACCTCTGGTCGGCAACACCGTCCCCGACGCCGTCATTCAGCCGGAGACGGAAGAAGAGCTGTCAACCTTGGCACGCTGGGCCGGCGACCAGCGCATCCCGCTTACCCCTCGCGGCAAGGCCACCTCCGGGTACGGCGGTGTGCTGCCTATCGAAGGAGGGATCGTTGTGGATTTCTTTCGGCTGAGCAAAGTCACGGCCGTTGATCCCGCGGTAGGCACAGTAACCTGCCAGAGCGGCATCTCTTGGGAGAAGCTGGACGCCGCCCTGGCAAAGGAAGGGATGACAGTCCGCCTATACCCTTCGAGCTATCCCGGCTCGACTGTCGGCGGATGGCTGGCACAGGGAGGCGCAGGATTCGGGTCATACGAGTACGGCTGGTTTAAAGAGAATATCGTCAGCGCCCGCATCGTTCTTCCCGATGGCACCGTCCGAACCATAAGCGGCCAGGACCTTGATATGGTCGCCGACGCCGAAGGAATAACCGGATTCATCAGCGAACTGACAATGAAGGTGATGGCGCTTGAGGATCTGCAAATCCTGGCAGTCGGGTGCCCGGATGCACACGACCTACAGCGGCTGATCGAGACCATAACTGATGCCTCCCTCCCTATCTGGTCGCTCGTGTTTATCAATCCCCGAATGGCGGAATTACGGAACAGGGCGCCGCTGATGATGCACAACGGTCATCCCATCGAAGAGCGGGTGCTCCTGCCGGCCTCTTACATAATGACACTGGCCTTCCGAAAAAAGGATGAAGGGGAAGTCATGGCGGTTTTACCAAGACTCCTTCATCCGTGCCAGGCTTCCATCCTGAGCGAGAAAATAGCCCACCATGAGTGGAAGAATCGCTTCAAATTGATGGTGGTAAAAAGATTGGGGCCCAGCCTCGTTCCCACGGAGGTTGTAATCCCCCTTTCCGCGCTGGGAGATACCATGACTGAGATCGAAAACAGCATCAGTCAGCCGCTGGTCAAGGAGGGAACCGTAATCCGCCTGGGAAAAGACGGAAAACCCGAGGTGGTAATCTTGGGCTTCATCCCCGCCGATCAACGCAGATTCGGATACAACCTGGTTTTCCCACTGTCCCTGTCCGTCATGAAGATCGCGGAAAGAAACGGCGGACGTCCCTATGCGACCGGTCTCTATTTCAAGATCAAAGGGGAGAAAGTCCTGGGGAAAGAACGGCTTAAACGGCTACGACATTTCAAGAAAGAAGTGGATCCGCGTGGCATCATGAACCCCGGCAAAGTTCTAGGACACGGCATCTTGGATACCGCCATGGCGGCCGGCAGTGCCTTCGAACCGCTGATCCGCCCGTTGGGGAATTACGTGATCCCCAACATCGGCGAGCGTCACGACAGACCCCGCCGCGATATACCGGCCGATGTTGCCTGGTATGCCTACAGCTGTTCCCAGTGCGGTTACTGCGTCGAGCAATGCGACCAGTATTACGGTCGTGGCTGGGAAAGCCAGAGTCCGCGAGGGAAGTGGTATTGGTTGCGCGAATACATGGAGGGAAGAGAGGATTGGGATCAGGAGATGGTGGATACGATCCTCGTCTGCACAACGTGCGAGCAATGCAACCTGCGCTGCTCGGAATCACTTCCCATCGAGCCTGCCTGGATGACGCTGCGTGGCTTGCTGATCCAAGATGAGAAGAGGATGACCTTTCCCCCATTTGAGATAATGGCCGAGGCACTCCGCACCGAAGGAAACATCTGGGCCGGGTACCGGAAGAACCGAACCGACTGGTTCCCCGATGATCTGCGGAGCAAGCACGGCCCGGGGCACAAAGCCGACATTGTGTATTTCGCGGGATGCACAGCAAGCTATATTGAAAAGGATATCGGCATGGCGGGGGTACGCCTCCTCGACCAGGCCGGCATAGATTTTACATATCTAGGAGCTGTGGAAAACTGCTGCGGCACACCGATACTCGTGGCCGGCAAGTGGGATCTCTTTGCCGAGACCATGAAGAAGAACATCGCCGCCGTCCGGAGCGCGGGGGCCAAGGTGGTAGTCGCCTCGTGTCCCGCCTGCGACATGATGTGGCGAAATGTCTATCCTGTTTGGGCGAAAAAGGAAGGCGTCGCATTCGATATCAAGGTGAGGCATTATACAGAGCTTGTTGCCGACAGATTAAAGGATGGTAGCTTCACATTCCCACCCAACAGCCTTCCGCCCACGAAAGTGACTTGGCACGACTCCTGCCACATCGGCCGCGCCTCGGGGATTTACGAGCCGCCCCGCGAGGTAATCAGGGCGATTCCCAACGTGAACCTCGTGGAGATGTCGCACCATCACGAAAATTCCCACTGCTGCGCCAGCGTTCTCACACTCATCAAGGAACCGCCTGTAGCCGCCGACATCGGCAAGGTCCGGATTGACGAAGCAATCGAAGCCGGGGCAGAGAAGATCCTGGCCCTTTGTCCCTGCTGCCAGTTCCAACTGCGTATTGCGGCAAAAAAGAAGCAACTCCCGATGGAGACTGTGGACCTGGCCCGTTTTGCGTGCTCCACCATGGGATTCGATTTCCCCGATCCCAATCCGGAGGTGACCCGGCAGTGGGCCGTCTTCGAGGCCATGATCGCACTCATGACACCCAAAGGATTCGCGGAACTCATGGACACAATGTGGCCGGAGCTTATTGACGCCATGCCCTTTGGCATGGGGCCCATGATGAAGGTTATGGGAAAGGTCCCGGTGGCGCTGCCGCTGATGAAGCCCATGTTTCCCGTGCTCTTCCCGTGGCTTCTTCCCATGATGATGCCGAAGGTGATGCCCGTGATGTTGGAGCGGGTGGGTAGGCTGATCGAGATGCCCGACTACATGGCTGAGCAGATGCCGGAGCTGATGCCCAAGGTGATGGCCAATCTCATGCCCCATATGATCGGCGATCTCGTACCGCTGGTGACTCAGCCGATGATCGATTACCTCAAGAAGGCATAAGGTCTAATGGGGAGTTATTTCCCCTTGTAGATATAACGCTCGAAAAGTCTGTGGAAAGGCGTCCAGGAGGACTCTTCATCGGAAGAGTTCTCTATGAACCCCTGGAAGGCGTTCACCTTCGCATCCAGATCGTCGATGAAATGGACAATCAGGGCCTCCACAGTCTTGGGGCGCTTGGGGGAGCCAAACTCCAGCGTCCCATGGTGGCTGAGGATCAGGTGTCGCAATTCCAGTGCCAGTTGGGGCAGAAAATCTGGGAGGGTGGCGATTTTCTCGTCCAGCATCTCCAGGCCGATGACAATGTGTCCAATGAGGCGCCCTTCGTCGCTGTAGTCAATGAGACGCTGATAGGTAAACTCCTGTATCTTGCCGATGTCATGAAGAAGCCCGCCGGCGAGCAACAAATCCCTGTTTATACTACCGCGGTAATGGTCGGCAACCATGTCGAGCAGGCGTACTACTGAAAGCGTATGCTCCAACAGCCCCCCGATGTAGACGTGATGAAAGCCTTTGGCAGCGGGGGCGTTCCGAAAACGACCTGCAATGGCTTCGTCCCGGAAGAAAAGATCCAGCAAGGCACGCAGATGGGTATCCTCCACCTTATCGACAAAGGTGAGTAACTCGGAAAACATCGTTTCGTTATCGACGGCGGCGGTGGGAAAATAGTTGGAGATATCGAGCTCGCCTTCGTCAGTCTTCGAGACCTCCAGAACCGAGAGCTGAAGTGCGTTTCTGTAACTGAGGGCTCGACCGACGAGGCTGATGATATCGCCCTTCTTGAAAAGCTTGTCCCACTCCAGGGCATTCTCCCAGATCTTGGCTTCCATCTCTCCCGTCTTGTCTTTGAGCTTCAGATTCAAGTAGGGAGAACCCTTCTGGGAAAAGGCCAGGCTCTTTTCGGCGACCAGGAATGTGTCCGCCACCTTCTGACCTGCCTGGATATCCTTCACGTAGATGCTCTTCTTCATCGTTTCTGCAACCATCCTCCCTGGGAATAAACCGTCATCTTTCCCCCACGCACGGAGCCCACGAGCGTCATTTCCGTCTCTCTGGCCAGCCTGACCGCAGCAGCAGTGGGAACGGAAATGGAGATCACGAATCTGATCCCCATATTGAGTAACTTGCTGACGATCTCCGCAGAGACCCTGCCCGTCCTGACGATGATCTTGCCGGTACAATTCAGGTCGTAAAGCAGGGCATAACCGCTCAGCATATCGATGGCATTATGCCTGCCTATATCTTCCCGAACCGCGAGAAGACCCGTACAGTCGGCAAGCGCCGCGGAGTGCGTTCCGCCTGTCCGGCGATGGAGCTGTGATTCGGCAATCATTTTATCCATGAGTCCGATGACAAACAGGGGCTCGATGTAATCGTAGAGCCGCTTATCGTTTTCCTCGCATCGCGACAGAGGGTATACCATAGACCCTTTGACGGTTCCTTTGCTGCCGCTGGAACCAATAGCTTTCACTCTATCCGCCTCCGGCTGAACTTCCCGATCAGAGCTTGCCGCCGTTATCCACACGGTCAGGCCGTCGGGACTTGTCTCCACCTTCCTCACATCAGCCCGATCTCGGATGAACCCCTCCGAGCGGAGGTAGCCCACCGCCAGTTCATCGCCGTGACTTCCCAGGCACGCGATCGTTGCCAAGGCTTTGCCATTAAAA
>JAQULV010000126.1 GCA_028718405.1 Smithellaceae bacterium | reverse complement strand
TACTACGGTGTGCCTACGCCCCTCAATCAAGTGGCATCGCTGTCGGTACCGGAGAGCCGGCTGATCGTCATCTCTCCCTGGGATAGCAGTGCGATCGGGAACATCGAAAAGGCGATCCAGAAATCGGACCTGGGACTCACACCGGGGAACGACGGCAAGATCATCCGCCTTTCCATTCCGCCGCTAACGGAGGAGAGAAGAAAAGAGCTTGTCAAGGTCGTTAAAAAGATGGCCGAGGAGAGCAAGGTCAAGATCAGGAACCACCGGCGCGATGCGAACGAAGAGCTCAAGGCGCTGAAGAAGGATAACAAGATATCGGAGGACGAGCTCTTCACAAGTCAGGACGATGTGCAGAAACTGACCGATAAGTATATCGAGAAGGTTGACGCCGTTCTGGGGGCAAAGGAGAAGGAGATCATGGAGATATGATCTCTTCCTTTTAGGGAAGATCGTGATCAGGGGAGCCGCGGCTCCCCTTTTTTTATCGCCGGGAGGTGAATGGATTAATTCCTTGAAAAGCGAAAGATAAGTGTGATAGGAAATTGGCCAATGATCATCGATAGATTGGCCTTGAAGGATGGCCTTAAGGAAAGATGGAAAAAATCGATTTGAAACGGCTGCCCCGGCATATCGCCATCATTATGGACGGCAACGGCAGGTGGGCGGCTCAGCATACATTGGGGCGGGCATCGGGACACAAAAAAGGTGCGGACGCAGTCCGCACGGTAGTTAAGACCTGTCGCGAGATTGGCATCGGCTATCTGACGCTCTACGCGTTTTCTGTGGAAAACTGGCTGCGTCCGGCCGAAGAGGTCAGTGTCCTGATGAAACTCCTGGAGGAGTATCTGAACTCAGAGCTTGCCTCCATGATCGAGAACGACATCCGGATCAACATCATCGGCGATCTGGAAGAGCTTCGGCCTTCCATCCGTAAGGCCCTGAAAGAGGCCATGACGAAAACTGCCCACTGCCGAACGATGGTACTCACGATCGCGCTCAGTTACGGTGGGCGTGATGAGATCGTGATGGCCGTACGAAAGATTGCGGCCGACGTCACCCGCGGCAAGATCGTCCTGGCCGAGATCAGCAAAGAGCTCCTGAGTACCTATCTCTATACGGCGACACTGCCCGATCCGGATCTTCTTATCCGCACGAGCGGTGAGTACCGGCTGAGCAATTTTCTGCTCTGGCAGTCGGCATACACGGAGTTTTATTTTACCGACGTCCTGTGGCCCGACTTCCAGAAAAAGGATCTTATCGCCGCGATCGCCGAATTTCAGAAGCGGGAGAGGCGCTTCGGCCTAACGAGCGACCAAGTCAGAGAGGAGATGAAGGGATGAATCCCCATATCAAGAGGTGGGCTACGGCGGCCGTTGCCATACCGCTGCTGTTTGTCCTGATCTATTTCGGCCCCCTGGAGGCGGTTGCGGCCTTGGTCGCGGTTGTCGTCATTATCGGGACTATGGAGTACAATCAAATGGTTTTTGGCGACGGTCACCGCTTGGAAAAAGGCGCCGTGCTCCTGATGGCTTTTTTCATCTTGCTCGCAGCCTACCTGGGGGATTTCAAAGGGATGCTTTCCGCGGTTGTCTTCATCGTTCCCCTGATGGCAGTAGTTTTTCTTTTTGGCGTTCACGAAGAACATTTCGATGTAACGATGGTCATGAAGGCGGCCCTGGGGGTTCTCTACATACCACTGCTCGTTTCTTATTTTATATTGCTGCGGCGCGTCGATGACGGTGTCCTCTGGATATTCTTCGTTATCGTTCTCACCTTTGCGGGGGATGCGTCGGCGTTTTACGCAGGTCGCACGTGGGGCAAACGAAAACTCCTGCCCGCCGTAAGTCCGGCAAAAACCCAGGAAGGTGTCGTTGGTCTCATCATCGGCAGCATTCTAGCTTCCGTCATCTATATCAGTCTTCTTCTCAAATCCGTGCCGCTTGCGCACGCCGTGATCATCGGTTTTCTGGGAAGCATCATGGGGCAGTTGGGCGACCTATGGGAATCCGCGATCAAACGGTATTGCGGCGTGAAGGACTCGGGCAACATTTTACCCGGCCACGGCGGCATCATGGACCGTCTGGACAGCCTGGCTTTCATCGCTCCCTTCGTCTTCTACTATCGGCTCTTCTTACTGGGATGAAGAACGTCTGCCTTCTAGGATCCACGGGTTCCATCGGCGTCAGCGCCTTGGAGGTAATCGGCCGCTATCCCGCGCGCTTTCGCGTCGTTGCCCTGGGTGCCGGTCGCAACGTGAGACTCCTTTCCGAACAGATTGCGCGCCATAAGCCCGAGGTGGTTTCGGTGTTAGACGACGACAGCGCTTTGGAACTCAAGGAAATCGCTGGTTCGTCCCAAGGGACTACGATCCTTACCGGAAGGGAAGGGTACCGTGAGATCGCCTCGATTGCCGGGGTAGACGATGTCATCTCGGCTCAGGTCGGAGCCGCCGGGCTTTTGCCGACGATTGCGGCTATCGAGGCGGGCAAGAATATCGCCCTGGCCAACAAGGAAACGATGGTGATGGCCGGGCAACTTGTGATGGAGTTGGCGCGTACGAAGGGAGTCCGAATCATTCCCGTCGACAGTGAGCACAGTGCGATCTTTCAGTGCCTCGCCGGCTATTTGCCTTCGGCGGTAAGAAAAATCATCCTCACCGCCTCGGGAGGACCGTTCTTTCGTATGACCTACGAGCAGATGGAGAAGGTGACCGTTGCGGAGGCCCTGCGACATCCAAACTGGAGTATGGGAAGAAAGATCACTATCGATTCGGCCACGATGATGAACAAGGGGCTGGAGGTAATAGAAGCGAGGTGGCTCTTTGACGTGGAGTTTGACAGGATCGAGGTAATAATTCATCCCCAGAGCGTAATCCATTCCCTGGTAGAGTATGAGGATAACGCCTTGATGGCGCAACTCGGGCCGCCGGATATGAAGATTCCCATTGCCTATGCCCTGTCGTATCCGGAAAGGATCGAGGCAACGGAGCGAAAACTTCTGCTCACGCAGACAGAACCGCTGGAGTTTTTCCCTCCTGACGGCGACAGCTTCCCCCTTCTGGGGCTGGCCTATGATGCGGGCAGAAAAGGAGGAACGGCGCCGGCCGTTCTGAACGCGGCAAATGAAATCGCCGTGCAGGCCTTCCTTGCCGAGAAGATCTCCTTCACCGAAATTTCCCAGGTGGTGGCGGCTGTTCTGGACATCCATGAAGCCAGGCCTGCGGAAAAAATAAATGATATACTGACCGCTGACGGATGGGCCAGGGCAGCGGCAAGGAAATTAATCGAGAGGATAGACCATTGTTAGAGATAAGCATCATTTCCGTAATCATCCTACTGGGCGTTCTGATCTTCGCCCATGAGTTGGGTCATTTCTTGGCCGCGAAGGCGTCCGGCGTCGGCGTGGAGAGATTTCAACTCGGTTTCGGTCCGAAATTGCTGGGGAAGAAATGGGGCGAGACGGAATACCGTCTCGCCCTGATCCCGCTGGGCGGCTTGGTGAAGCTCTTAGGGGAATCGGAGGGCGAGGAGGTCTCGGAAGAGAACCAGAGGCGCTCTTTCAGCCGGCAGTCCGTTTACAAAAGGATCGCGATCGTCGCCGCGGGGCCCTTGTTCAATTTTCTCCTGGCCCTTTTGATCTTTTCTTCCATCTATCTGGTGGGGATTCCCACGCTGACGACGGAAGTGGGCGAAGTGCAGACCGGCTCAGCGGCGGCGGAAGCGGGCGTCAGAAAAGGTGATGTGGTCTTGGCCCTGAACGGTCGGGAGATTACCCGCTGGGAACAATTGGCGGAGATTATCAGCGGCAGCAAGGGTAGTCCCATCCTGATGAAGTTGAACCGAGGCGGGCAGAAGCTGGAGGTGACCGTCACGCCGCGTCTGCAGAAGGCAAAGGACATCTTCGGCGAAGAAGTGGATGCCTATCGGGTGGGAGTCGGTCCGTCGCCGCGACTCATAACGGATAGACGAGGGCCGATAGCGGCGCTGTGGACCGGAGTAAAACACACTTGGGAGATCAGCAAACTGACGCTGCTCAGCGTTGTTAAGATCTTCGAAGGGGTTGTCTCGCCGAAGACGCTGGGCGGGCCCATCCTGATCGCGCAGATCGCCGGCGCCTCCATGAAGGAAGGTTTGATGCCGTTCTTCCTTTTTATGGCGCTGCTCAGTGTCAACCTGGCGATCCTAAACCTGTTGCCGATTCCGATTCTGGACGGGGGACATCTCTTCTTTTTCCTGATCGAGGTCGTTATCGGCCGCGAGGTAAGTCTCAAGTGGAGAGAGATCGCTCAACAGTTCGGTTTTGTGTTGATCGTGATGCTGATGATCTTTGTGTTCATGATGGATATCGACCGGCTGAATATCCCCTTCATTAAGGATTTCGTGAAGTTTTTTACGGGTAAATAGGATGATCACCCTGGCATTGGATGTGGCTACCAAAACCCTTTCCGTGGCCCTGCTGGAAGATGAGGCGCTGCGGAACGAGGTGTTTCAAAATACGAATCTGCATCACAGCACGGCGCTTCTTCCGGCCGTGGAATATGTCCTGAAATCGGCGGGGAGTGACATGGACGCGGTGGATCTTTTCTGTTGCACCACGGGGCCGGGGTCGTTCACCGGCGTCCGCATGGGGCTTGCAACCGTGAAAGGTTTCGCTCTGGCCTCGGGAAGGCCAGTGGCCGCGGTATCGACACTGGACGCCCTGGCGGGAAACATCGAAACGGAAGGACTGGACATCTGCCCGATGCTCGATGCTCGGAAGAACCAAGTTTACATGTCTCTCATCAGGAATCACAGTGGTGCACAGGAGAGGGTGGGAGAGGAAAGGGTACTCTCTGCCGAGGAGCTGGTCGCCGCAATCACAACACCCACAATCTTTGTGGGTGATGGGGCATTGAAATTTGCCTCCCTTCTCACTTCTCGTGCACCTCAAGGATCGATAATCGCCCCCGAGCATCTAGGACACATCCGGGCCGAAGTCGTCGGACGCTTGGGAATCCGTATGTTCCGCGGTGGTAAGGTCGTCGATCCAGTGAGCGTCGCTCCCCGCTACCTCCGCGCCTCGGAGGCCGAGATGGGCCGGGCTCGGGCGGGATAAGAAGTTGACAAGATCAGGTATTTAATATAAGGAGAAACCTCCTGGGAGGAGCCGTGGAGAGGGCCGACGAGCTGCTTATTGAACAACATATCAGCCATGACGATGAACTTCGAAAAGCCGTCGAAGAGCACCGGGTCCTGGAAGGCAAGATAGCGGAATACAACAGCCGCATCTATCTCACTCCGGAGGAGGAGCTGGAGAAGAAGACGCTCCAGAAACGGAAGCTCTTGGGAAAAGAAAAAATATTTTTGCTTCTCGCCAAATACCGCGGTGAAGCATAGAATGATAGAA
>JAQULV010000125.1 GCA_028718405.1 Smithellaceae bacterium | reverse complement strand
ACGACACGGACCTCGAGATCTTCCTTTGCCCGCAGGAGGGCCAGGTCACGAACCTGGATCTCCTGGAGCATTTCGTTTACGGCCTGGACGAGCGAGCCCAACTCGTCTTCGCTCTCTTTGGCGGCACGGATCGAATAATCTTTCTCTACCGTGACCTTTCTCGCTGTCTCCGCCAGGTGCAAGACGGGCTCGGAAATGGTTCGCTGCAGCCCTAAAGAGATGAAGAAGGCCATGAGCAGCGAAAATGACAGGATAACCAGCGCAATGACAACATAGAGGAATATCCTCGCTTCCAATTCCTTGAGGTCAGACCTTATATATACAGCCCCGATTTGCTGGCCCTCCAGCAGGATAGGTTTGACCAGGGACACATAGCTCGCATAGAACCGGGCCGCCTCAGTTTTCGATGCTAACCGCTTTGGATAGGGAGGCGCAGCCGCATATTCTTTCGCGGCGCCGGGAGACACATATGCGATAAACAGTTTTCCGCTTTCGTCATAAATCGCACCGGAGATAATATTAGGTTTGGCCTGTAGCACGTTTAGGGTTTTCTTTGCCGCCTCGGGATCGTTGAAAAGGATGGCAGAACCGCTGTTGATCCCGATTACATCGGCATGGACGGACAGTTCGCGGACGATAGCGCCACGGAAAGAGATAACCTCATAGGCGGTAAAAGAGACGGCGGCTAAGATAAGAACGAGACCGCTCACCAGCATGGCCATCCAGATCAACTTGCTGCGGATGGACAGGTTCCCAAATTTCAGCATCTTCAGATAGTCGCGGGACATCCTATCGCACCGTTCTCGCCAATTTAAGCAGTTGCGAACTGATCTTCAAACCGACCCTTTCCGCAGCATGCTCATTTATTTCGAAACGAATGTTGGCACCCTCGCGGACAAAGCCGATCATTCCTCCCTTTGCCGTGAAGCGGTCGACATTACTGATTGTCAGAATAGGCGCTTTACCCAATGCGTCCAATATTGCCGGCATGTATCCCGATGCAGACGAATCAATATAGAGTATGTGACAATGTGCGACGGCATCTTCCGCCGTATCAAAATGCTTCACCAATACCTTCTTACCCTTTAGCGTCTTCCCCCAAATCGATTCCGAAAGGACGGTATCAAAATCGTCTTCCGTTAGTACACCAATGACGATAGATTTGTCTTCATCCCTCAAGGCAGATTCTGGCCACTCGACATACTTGGCAAAATTGTAGATAAAGGCCGCCCTCACCTGATCTTCCGTGGGTTGTTCCGCGCGCGCATCTAGCGACGTGAAGCCCATAAAGATAGCAAGCAGAGCCAAGAATATCCTCCATAACCTCTTCCTCGTTATGGGGTTCACTCCGTAGTGTCTCAGCGACTGCATCAGAATTGCGTCCCCGTTCATAGATTTCTCCATGGCGTTCCAGTAGTTGCTGTCACCACTGCCATTTAACCTCGCCATACACGCCCCGTTCAATTTCCGATGGTGCCGAGCCGCCTGCAGGAACGGGTATAGAATATTCGGGATGATGAGCACTCAACAGATTTTGACCAACCAGGGAAATCTCCAGGCTTGGTTTGATATCCCATGCCAGACGTACATCCAGATTGCTGTAGCTGGATATTTCTGGATAGGTACTGTAGGCCGGCAGTCTACCCACGAAGCGGAATGTACAATCAAGTTTCAGATTATACGGGAGATCCATATAAGACCGGAGAAGTGTCTGATGACTCGGGCTCGAGTTTTCATAAGCCGGTGCGGACACCTCCGTCGACGCCTCTGTACTGTCAGAATCAGGTTCCATGCTAATACGCATTATAGATTGGGATGCATGAAGCTTCCACCAGTCAAATGGGCTATAATCAATGGAGAGCTCTCCGCCTAAGATATCGCCGCTTATCTTATTGCCAAAAGTAACAACGGGTGGGAAAGGTGAAACGCTTTCCGTGCTCAACAGATTGCGATAGACATTGTAATAAGCCGTCAGATCAAAAGCCAGGCGTTTTGCCGGCTGTATTCTGTATCCGGCTTCATAGGCTGTAAGTTCTTCCGATTTGAAATCCTTATTCGGTTCAAAAGTTACATCGAAAACGCCGTAATGTCCTATAAGGAACAACCCCTCTTCTACTTCAGTTGGTATTCTGGCAGAACGTGATACCGACGCCCAGGCGGACTGGTTTGGGGTCGGTTTCCACAGGAGTCTTGCATTAGGCTGAATTTCATAACCGCTGTAATCATTGTGCTCGAATTTCGATCCTATTGTCAGAAAAAAAATACTTGGCACGAGTGCAATTTCATCCTGCGCAAAAGCGGTAAATAGATTATCGTTGCGACGATCGGGATCATAGAATAAATCATAGGGTACACCGCTAGTAGGATCAGCCCCTCCGTAAATGCCCTTTGTATTTATGGCAGTCAACCTGTATCCCAGACCACAGTTGATCTCCTGCCGCGAAAACGAAGATGTTACATATTGAAATTGAAAGTCCAGGTTATCGACTATTCCGGTAGGTTCTCTTTTATTGTTTCGGTATACATGATCATAATAGAATTGCATTGTCGTGTTTGATTGCTCTCCATTGCGCTGCCAACGCCCGAGAATGTTTCCCCCCCATGAATCCGCATTACCCAATATCTGGTATCCAACTGAATGCTGTCCAAGACGGGTATCGTAGAAATCACCCTGCAATCTTAAAGTATTGCCGTTTTCCGAATCCCAGAACGTACTGAAACCCGCTTGTCCACCTTGCCAATCATCGTAGTTATTTCCATCCGCATGCCAAAGGGGGCCGCGGTTGAAGTATTTGGCATAGACACGGTAATTCGCATTTCCACCCATCTTGCCGCCATAGCGGACATCTCCGAAAGCACGCTCTTGTGTGCCGCCGCCAACGTTTACTTGTCCCCCCTGGGTATCTTTTGCGTTCTTGGTAATGATATTTATTATTCCGTTGATAGCGTTGGTACCCCAGACAGAACCGCCCGGGCCGCGAACTATTTCGATGCGATCAATATCTTCGAGCGGGTAATCCACGGCATCATCCCAATATACGCCGGCAATACCCGGATTATACACGCTACGGCCATCCATCAAGACGAGCACACGTCTATTGAGTTCGCTACCCAGGCCTCTTATGGTGACAGACCACTTGGTCGAGTCGATACGGGCGACCTCGACACCCGGGGCCATGCGCAGTGCATCGGGAATATTGGTCACGCCTGATCGCCTTATGTCTTCGTTCGTGATTACGTAAACGGCCGCCGGTGTATCAAAGTATTTTTCCGGCTTCTTGGATGCTAAAGTTACTTTGATGTTCATGAGCTCTTCAATGCTCATTTCGGTCAGGCCGGAAAGCCGCGTGGACGCCTTCGTTGCGTCCTCGGCATAAGCAGCACTAAAGAAAAATAGCAATGCCGCGAGCAGTAGAGATAGGATCACCAAGGCTGAAAATTGTGCACCCTTAACAAGGCGATGATCCTTCACCGCCACTGGCGCTGAAGTGTTTGCACATATTTTCCCGTCCATATGGCTCTCCTCATTTGTTCGTTGAGGTTAGTTTATTACCACTGCCACCGCACCATGCCATAGACGCCGCGCGGTACTTCACTGTCGGGGTTATTCTCCGGATGTTCCTTGTCCAGTAAATTCTGTCCAACAACTGACAGTTCCAGATCGGGCCTTGCCTTCCAGGCCAATCGGGCATCGAGACTGTAGTAACTCGGAACGTTCAAGGGCGGTATCTCCGAGACATAACGGAACATGGCGTCGAGATTGACGTTCCCCGGCAAATCCATATAGGAACGCAGCACCGTCTGGTGTCGTGGACTGAACCGCGCCGCGTCATTGATATTTCGGGGATCAGTGCTATCGGCGTCTTTGAATACCTGCAGATGAAAGACGGCATGGGACGCGGAGAGGCGCCACCAGGCAAACGGTCTAAGTTCTGCCGATATTTCCCCGCCATAGGTTTTGGCCATCAGCTTGTGATCGCCGATATAAGGAACTATATAATGCGTCGGCGCAGGAGTCGTCTCCAGAAAATATGGTTTTAGCTCCAAGCTCGGCGTATCAAAGATGATATCGTAGTGAGCGGCTGTATCTAAGGAGAGCTTCGAGCCAAAGATGATCCGGTGTCCCAATTCATAGGCGATCACATCCTGGGGTTTATCGTTAAGATTGACGATACGCGCATAAGCGGGAGTTGTACCACCGGCTAGACCGCCAAAGGTTGTTCTCTGATATTCGTAATCGAAACGGGAAGGCGTTCTGACGGACCGCGATACGGAGGCCCAGATGGTTTGCTCGGCGGTGGGGGTCCAGAGTAGTCGGGCGTTGGGTTGGATCACGAAGCCGGTCACGTCGTTGTGCTCGAATTTCGATCCGATGATGAAGTGGAGCCGTTCCTTCCACAACTCTATATCGTCCTGGATAAAGGCGTTGTAGAGGTTGAAGGTTTCATCCGCCGGGCTGAAAAAGGAGGTATCAAATCCCGACGTCTCACTGCCGATGAACCGGTAGCCCCCCCCCCAAACGATCTGTTGGTGCCAGATCCAGGCGAAACGGTGATGGAAATCGAAATCCACCGTGTCAGTGTCGGAATTGAAGAAGATATCCCTGTGGTTGTCCTTGTCATAATAAAGCTGTAAGGTAAGATCGGATTTCTCACTCAGTGTTCTCTGCCAGCGCGCGAGGAGGTTTCCTCCGAATGAGGCCTTCTTCTCTTTCATGACTCGGGTATAAGGGGCGCTGTAAGAAGAAACGCCGGCTTCATAAAGGCCGATTCTCGCGCTGTGGAAATCACCTTGAAACGTCAATGTATCTCGCTCTGATATGTCCTTATCGGCACGGAAGCCTGTCTGCCCCATCCGCCACTCATCGAACTCGTTCATATCAGGATTCCGATGGAAGAGATCGTCGCGATCGAAGTATTTGGCGTAAACGCGGTAATATAAGTTGTCCGCGCTTTTCCCCCCGTAACGCACGCTTCCGAACCCCCGCTCGAAGGTCCCCGCCCCTAATGTTACAAGCCCGCCCTGGGTATCCCTGGCGTTCTTAGTGATAATGTTCACAACGCCGGACACGGCATTGGCCCCCCAATAGGTCCCACCCGGCCCGCGGACTACCTCTATCCGATCGACATCCTCCAGCATGACATCGTTGTCCTCCCAGTAGACGCCGCCGAAGATCGGCGAATAGATAGTCCGACCATCGATCATCACGAGGACCGTCCTCGTAAAGCGAGAGGCCGTTCCGCGGATAGAGACCGCCCACTTGTTGGAATCGATCCGCTGCACATCAGCCCCGGGAATGAGTCGCAGGACATCGGGGATACTAGTTGCTCCGGAGCGCTTGATGTCTTCGGAGGTGATTACGTATATAGCCGCCGGCGTCGCAAAGTACCTCTTCGGCTCT
>JAQULV010000124.1 GCA_028718405.1 Smithellaceae bacterium | reverse complement strand
CATGGCGCGGCTCATACATGGCGCGCAGTTTGAAGGCATAAGGTTTACGGCGAAACAGGTTAACGTGGGTCTTGTGAGCGCGCTGATGCACGATACCGGATACATTCAGACCGCCGGAGACCTTGACGGCACAGGGGCCAAATACACAGTGGTGCATATCGACCGGAGTATAGATTTTATCAAGACCTATTACCGGAGCAATGATTATTTCGGTGACGAGATTGACAACTTCGAGAAGATCCTCAATTGCACCGGGTTGAGTACCGACGTGGGTGAGCTGGACTTCCCTTCGCCGGAGGTCGAGCTCCTCGGGATGATGCTGGGAACCGCCGACCTGCTGGGACAGATGGGAGACCGTCTCTATCTGGAAAAACTTATTTTTCTCTATCATGAATTTGCCGAAGCCAACGTGGAGGGTTTCGACAGCGAGTTCGACCTGCTACGCAAGACGATCGGTTTTTACGAGATGACGAAGAAGCGATTTATAAGCCAGTTGGGCGGGGTCAATCGCTTCATGATCAATCATTTCCGTGAGCGTTGGAGTATCGATGAGGATCTCTATGCGTCGACGATCGAGAAAAATATCGGCTATCTCAGGCAGGTACTCCAGGAACACGAGGACGATTATCTTAGCCAATTGAAGCGCGGCGAGATCATGGCGAAGCTGAACAAGTTCAAACCGTAGATCATCGCGGCCATCTTCCTTTCAATCACGCAGCTTGAAAACAACGGGCATTACCAATTGCGCCTCCAGCGGCGGTCTGGGAAAAGGGGCCGTGTCTCTCACCGTGTTTACGGCGCAGCGGTCCAAGATGGGATAGCCCGAGCTGCGGGTGATCTTTAGGTCTTTTACCGCCCCGTCTGATGTGATGATGAAGGCAAGGATCACCTTCCCTTGCCATCCCATGCGCTGGGCCACCGCGGGGAAAACGATGTTTCTCTGAATTTTGTCCCTGATGTAGCTGAAATGCTCGGCCAAATAGCGATCGAGAGACGATTTGCCTCTCGCAGGATCATCGGTTCCAGATGCTCCCTCGCCTCTGCTGGCAGAGGCGAAGACTTGGGCGGCCGGCGTGCGGCTTGTCGCGTATGACGGGGTCTGCGGCGGAGCGGGAGAAACGTCCATCGGCGCCGTCACTTCCGATTCCGCCTGCACTTGGGGGGGCGGGACCTGCTTCTGCTCCGCGATCTGCGGCGGAGCCGGACTGACTTGAGCCGTGGGGGAGGAAACAATCCTCTCTGGTGCCTTCGCAGGGGTAACACCCGATCGCGCCGTACCCTGACTGACGTCAAAGTTTATCAATCGCAGATGTGGCGCCCCTTTCCATATCTGTCCCGCCTGGATGGCGGCGAGGATCAACACACCGTGGATCAGGACGGAAATGTTGAATGCCCGACGTCGCTGGTTCATTTCAACTCCTCGGTCTGCAGACTGACCTTGGCGAATCCCTTGGTCTTGATCAGATCGATGACGTCGACGAAAACTTGCAGGGCGATATCCCGGTCCGCGCGGATCAATACGGGCGTCTGTCTATTGAGCGAATTCACGGCTGCACCAAGTTCGGAGAGAGTGAGCGGGCAGGAATTTAGATAGAGTCGTCTCTGGCCATCGATCTCTATCGTCTGGGTCCTCAGTGTCTCGACGTGGCTCGCTTTAGCCTGCGGCAGTTCTATGGGAATCATCCCCGTAGCGATGAAGGAAGATGTTGTGAGCACAATGGTGAGCAGAACCAACATCACGTCCACGAGCGGGATGACGTTGATATAATCAAATTCCTTTTCGTCCATTTTCCATCTCCCACAGGGCCAAAAGGACCTTAACGCGCCGGAGCAGAAAGTTGTAAAGCGCCACGGATGGAATGGCCACGACCAGACCCAAGGCCGTTGCCTTCAAGGCCAGAGCGAGGCCTACCATAATCTTGCCCGTGTCCATGAAACCTTCCTGGCCTATATTGTAGAAGGTGAGCATGATACCTAAAACGGTGCCCAAAAGACCAATATAGGGCGCGTTGCTGCCGATCGTGGCGATGATGTGGAGTCTGTCCGTCAACTCCATCTCCAATGACTTTTTATTCGTATAACTGCTCACGTCGAAGCGCCGATACAGCAGGTGACGCTCAATGGCAACCCCGATGGAGATGATGCTCAAAACGACGAGCAGACCTATGATGCCGTAATCAATTGCGTAGCTTAACCATTCCATTTCTTCCCGTCCGTCGTATCGTTGGGAAAGGGACGCAGATCACCGCGTCCCTTTCCCAGAAAATCTCATTTCTAGAATTTTGCCGACAGTCCTACCCAAAAGGCGCGTCCCGGGGCCGGGAAGCCTGCCTCCTGTTCATAATTAGCATCGAGAACGTTGTTCGCGGCTACGTACGCCTCGTAGTGCTTGAGAAACCCCTGCACAATCTTCACATCGAAGATAGTGTAGTCACCCGTCTCCAGAAGCGGATCCGCGGGGCGGCCCGGCGTGGGGACCTGCGAGTAGGCGCGGCCCATATAGAGGCCGTTCAAGCAGAGCTTGGTGGCGATCTTGGGAACCGTATACTCGATACCGAGATCGGCCTTATGCTCGGGGGTAAAGGTCACGTAATTGCTCACGCGATCGTCACTGAAATTGCGGGCGTAGTTGTATGTGTAATCCAGCCTGATGCTCAACGATTCGCAAGGATAGGCCTCGGCGGCGAGTTCAGCACCAAACATCTTGACGTTGGCGTAATTGATGAACTTTCCGGAAAAGGCACCCGGCGCGTCCTTCGAGATCATGTCGGTGACGTCATGGTGAAACAGAGCGAAATCCATTTTGACATAGCTTGAGAGGGAATGGGCCACGCCCGCCGTATAGTTAAGGCTCTTCTCCGGTTTCAGATCCACCGTGCCCATTGAACCGAACAGTTCGCTCAGGGTGGGGAAGCGGGTCTTCCGGGCCAGAGAAGCGTAAACCTTGGTGGCCCCGGAAATCTTATAGTTTGCACCCGCGAGGGCATCGATCTCACCTAAGGTTGGCTTATTCTGCCTGACTTGGTTCTTCTCCGCCCTGGTCACCTCGAAACGGTTGTAGCCGATGCCGGTTACAACAGAGAGATCCTTGACGCCGTTGTACTCGTTTTCCAGGTCGAAGGAACTGGTGATGCCAAACGACGTATCATACGGCAGGAAGACATCGGAGCGCTGCTTGTGGGAGTCGCCTTTGTAATGGAAGGCCGCACGGATGATATCTTCCTCGACCGGCTGGTATTCCCCCATAAGATCGGTGCCGATCACGTAATCCTCGTAGCGACTCAGAGCGATCTGGGTCTGATAGGTAGGATCGGAGTAGGACGCATAATCGTCGATGTGGTGATGGTAGAACGCTTTTGCTTTCAGCGTCAGGGGTTCGGTGATCTTCTGCTTGCCGTCGAGATCAATTCCCCAATCCAGATATTTGGGCATCCGGGCAAAGGTTGAGAAGTTGCCACCAACCGAATCGTACATAACCTTTTCCGATCCGGAGACGAGACCGGTCGATGATGGGGAACCCTTTTCCTTGTTCAGGTAGTGGAGATTGACGTAGTACTCCGAATCCTGCTGCGGCTCGACTCCTAATTTTACCCACAGGTCGTTGGTTCTGAAATCGGAATTGTTCCTGGTGTCGCCGTCTTCCAGGACGGCATTCTTTGTACCCGCCGTAACGCCGGGAGGGAGGCTTCCGCTCAGCAGTTGCACTTTGTAGCTTCCCGGGCGCGCCGTGAAATCATCAGAAAGGTTCCAGCCATCGGATTCCTGGAAGGCATAATTGATCCAGTAGCTGAAGATACCCTTCTTCATACCGTTGGTGACGGAGATGCGATGAGTTTCGTTTTCGCTGGCCTCGGCGCTGAAGCTGGTAAAAGGTTTCCCCGCTGCCTTCTTGGTGACGATGTTGATAACGCCGCCCAGGTTATTTGCGCCGTAAAGGACAGAAGCGGCTCCCTTGATGACTTCGATCTTGGCGATGTTATCGACAGGAATCTGGTTGAGGTCCAGTTTCCCGTAGTAGGTTTCGTAATAAGGCACACCGTCGATGAGCGTCAGGATACGGCTCTGATCGAAGCCGTGGATGCTGATGCCGGGGGCGTTCTTCCGCCCCGTCGTCACGCGCACCCCGGGGGCGTTGGCGAGTGCCTCCGCCACGGTATGGCTGCTCGTGGCAGCGATATCTTCAGCGGTGACCACTGTATCGATGGCCATCTCTTCCACCTTCGGTTTGTTGGCGGTCACCAAAACCTCACCGAGAGTGTAGGTCTCGAAGTCTTTGGCTGCCGCGGCCGCTTCACTGCAAACCGACGCCCCATACAGACAAAGGACAAAAATTAAAATCAAACTTAGCAGGTTCCACTTTCTTACCATAGAGATCCTCCTTTCCACTTATGAGATATTTATATCGGATAAACTGAACTTCCCTTTCTCTTCACTTAGATTGTGACGGATTGACCGCCATCTCCTCCGCGAGGGAGGTTTCTTCGCCCACAGGGGCTCTTTTCCCGCGTGCCCAGAGGAGATAGAACGGCACTCCCGAAGCGGCGATGGCGAAGCCAAGAAACGACGTTCCCGGCTGCTCGGTGCATATCCTTGCGGCGATCCAGACATAGGCCACGATAAAGACAAGGGGTACGAAGGGATAGCCTAACGTTCTGTACGGTCGGTCTTGCGTCGGCTTGTTCCGGCGCAGGATAAAAACAGCTGCGGCGGTCATGATCGACGTGAACAGCATGAAGAAAACAACGTATCCCAGAAGCTGCGCAAAGGTACCCAAACTGACCAGCAGTGTCGCCAGCAGCGCTTGACTTGCGATGGCGACGTGAGGGGTGCCGAAGCGAGGATGAACCTCACCGAGCCGGGACCAGAAGATCCCATCTTGAGCCATTGCGTAATAGATCCGGGCGGCGCCCAAGGCATTGGCGTTGATGCTGGAAGCGATCGCCAGGACGATGGCCAGGGTAATCGCGTAGGAGAAGGTCGGTGAGAACAAGACCTCTGCCGTCCGTGCGGCGACGTTGAGGACACCTTTCATCTCCGGCAAGGGGAGACCGTAGAGATAGGTGACATTCATCAGGCAGTAGAGGGCCGTTACCGTCAATGTGCCGATGATCAGTGACAGGGGCAGGTTCTTGCGAGGGTTGCGGATCTCGCTGCCGATGTAGGTCGAAGCGAACCAACCGCTGTAGGTAAAAATCACGGCGATCATCGGTCCTCCCAGAAGCCGCGAGAATTCCGGTGCAGCGACGGATTGCGTGGAAAAGTGCCCCCAGCTGCCTCCGGAGGAGAGGAGTCCCCCGACAATGAAAACAACAAGGATCGACAGAGCTCCCATAGTAAACAGATCCTGAGTGGTGCCGCCCCAGCGAATTCCACGGTAATTGACGAAGGAAAAGAAAAGGATCA
>JAQULV010000123.1 GCA_028718405.1 Smithellaceae bacterium | reverse complement strand
AGTTCAAAAGCTACCAGGACATCCTGGACAACGCGCCCTGGTAGAAGACCAGCATCGGCCGCTCCTGCCTCGCAATTGCCGAAGCCATATGAGGGAGAGATAATTTGCTGATCAGGAATATGGCGTCGCCGTTCACGGCGATTGAAGCATTTATCTACGATTGGTTCGTTGCGCCAGCGACGAACACGATGTCGTCGGACCTCGTCAATCTCCTCGCCACCACGATCAGACAGAATGCGAAATTCCTGGACGTGGGCTGCGGCGGCGGCCAGTTAGCAATGAGTCTTGCCAAGCTCCGTCCCGACCTTACCATCACGGGTGTCGATCTGTCGCCGCAGCAGATCGCGCGAGCTCGGGCACGCAACGTCGCCGCGGGCCTCACCGTCGACTTCGTCGAAGGTTCCGCCCTCAACCTCCCCTTCGAAACCAACTCCTTCGCGGTCGTCTTCAGTAGCGCCTCCATAAAACACTGGCCCGATCCCTTAGCGGGATTGAAGGAGTGCTGGCGTGTCCTCAAGCCCGGAGGGAAGCTCCTGGTCTTTGAGATCGACAAGGACGTGACCGCAGCGGAAGCAGCGCCATTCGTTACCCTGTGGCGCATCCCTTCATTTGCGAGACCCATAGCCAGGATGTTCTTTCTCCATTATGTTGTCGGTGGTTCGATTTCTGTCGCGGACGCAAAGGTGTTGCTGGATAAACTAGCCGCGCCAGGCGGTACGGTTGAACGCATTCCGAATCGCCTCGTCTGGCTGATGCAGGCGGAAAAACCTGTATAGCTTAGGGCAGCATTAGATACCGGAACCTAACAGCTTATATCAATAAACACTCTCAACTCTCAGTTTCCTTCAAGCAAGGAGGACAAAGATGGATAACATGATGAAGACCGTCTTGATCACGGGAACGTCCAGCGGGATTGGGTCGGCAACGGCACTGCACTTTTCCGAAAAAGGTTGGAATGTCATCGCCACGATGCGAAGTCCCCAGGGACGCAGCACGCCGCTCCACGCCCGGGGCCTGCCGGATCTGGTTCATCTTGACGTGATGGACGTTTCCTCTATTCAAGCCGCCCTGCAATACGCCCTCGACAAATACGGCAAGATCGACGTCTTGGTGAACAACGCCGGATACGCCGTCTACGGCCCCTTCGAAGCGACGACACTGCAGCAGGCTGCCCGCCAGTTCGACACCAACGTCTTCGGTCTGATGGCGGTGACACGAGAGGCCCTGCCCATCTTCCGGAAGCAGAAAGAGGGCACGATCATCAACGTGGCGTCGATGGGAGGAAGGATAGGCTTTCCGCTTTACAGCCTCTACAACAGCACCAAGTTCGCCGTCGAGGGGTTCACCGAAGCGATCCAGTACGAACTGAGGCCGCTGAATATCAAAGTCAAGCTCATCGAGCCCGGTGTCATCAAGACCGATTTCTACGAGCGTTCCATGGACGCGACGGACGCGGCCACTCTCGCCGATACCTATGGCGCCATTCTGAAACGGGGCGAGAAGTTCACCAGCAAAGAGGCTGCGGAACGCACCGGTGCCGAGCCCGATCTCGTAGCCAAGGTCATCTACCAGGCGGCAACGGACGAAAGCACGCGCCTCCGCTACATAGCCGGCGCCGACGCCAAGCAGGTATGGCTGCTCCGCCGGATCGTTCCGGAAAGTATTTTCTTCCGCATCCTGGAAAAAGTAGTTTTGGGCTGAGTACCCGCACCGATCATCGACACTTCCTCGCGGGAAGATCAAAGAAAGTGTTGACTTCCCGCGGCCTCAAGTCTAATATCACCTAAGTAGTTGTAAATATTAGCTGACAAGAGAATAGTCTTTCCACCTGTGATCCTTTTTGGATTATCCGCTGAGGAGGCATCGGCGCGTGAAATACGACAAAGTGATACCGGCAAATCCCGCCCTCCGGGCGAATCTGATAAAGAAGCAGATGTCCGTCACGGTTTCAAACCTGCTTGAACAGGACTATGAGTTGGAGATGAACACCGCCGAGAAGATCGTCGACAACTACTTCGGCCCGTCCTTTCTTCCCAACTACTACTTCCTCAGCAACAGCCCCGAGGAGATTGCGGCCCACGTCTTCATCATCAGCCTGCTGCTGAGCGCCAACACTGATTTCATTAAACAGGAAAGCAAGGACGGCAAGGCCCTCACCTACTTCATCAACGTCGGGAGAGACTTCCCCGGCCGGTTGGCGCGGGTGGTCGAGGAAAACCTCTCAATGAGGATAGCCGCCTTCGACTCGGCGAAGACAGGCGCCGGCATCAGGATCGTCACTCTGGAGCAGCGCGGGCGTAAGGAGTTCGCCATGCCGGAAGAGATGGTTCTGGCGGCCCGGATGATCATAAACGAACTCGTCGCTACCGACGAACGCTACGCCGCCAAATTTCTGGAGAGCCTGCCGCCGAATTACCTCTATGAAGAAGTTAATATCATGCGCCGCCGCTCGCGGATCAAGCGGCACCTGGCCCTCTATACCCGCGCCATGGAGACGGGAGATATCATCACCGCAATCGACGATGCCGAGGCCGACCTAGACGGGATGGAAACCGGTGAAGGCGAGATCAGAATCGCCACTGCCGTAAGGAATCCCGACGGGCGCTTCATCTCAAAGCTCCTGAAGATATTTGCCAGGCACAATGTAAACCTGAACCGCTCCTACATGGATACCTTCGAGTCACACGACGGCACGGACAGCGTCGTCATCGTCTCCAACTACGTGAGTCCCGGCTACAACCTGGATCCCGTCGTCGCGGAGATAGAAGCCATCGACATCGCCCTGCCGACGCCCGAGACGGAGGCGACTTCTCAACTCAGCCGACAGCTGGAAAACATCGTGCGCGGTGTCAGTTCTTCAGACATCTCGTTTGAACAGCGCGATGCCTATCTCCTGGAACTGAAGGAACTGTGCCGGATCAACTCCGATCTAGGGAGCGACAAAGAGTTCAACAACTTCCTGCTGAACGCCATCACTGATTTCCTGAAGGCCGCCGAATACGTCGGCATCTACGATAACCACGATGTCCTGGCGATGCTGCTCGGTTACGACGCGCTGAACGAATTCTACGTCGCCAGCCGCAACCAGGCCAAGGTAGCGAATCTCCCCGGCTTCCGGTTCGCCCACAACTCCGCGCGCGGGGCCGCCAAGGGCGGAATAAGAATGGACCCCATCGTCGAGTTTGACGAGGTCTGCGCCCTGGCCTTCATGATGACGTGGAAGACAGCACGGGCAAAGATCCTCTTCGGCGGCGCCAAGGGGGGGTTGGTTATCAACCCCAGAGAGTTCCTGGACAACAAACTGGATTTCATCGACACCTTGGCAAACTTCGGCCGCTCGCTGTTCCTAGTAACCGGCCCGATCCGTGATGTGCCCGCTGGCGACGTGGGCTGCGGGCCGGAAGAGATCGGCATCCTCTTCGAGGGCTTCAAATCTGCTCTGCGCGATCTGGTTCTTCTCGCGTACGGGATCAAGAAAGGCGTGACCACGATAGGCAACCGCGTCATATCGTTTACCGAGGCCCGCGACATATTGAAACACCAGTTCGACGTGGATTGGAGCGACAAGCGTGGGCTCAAGGAACTGATCAGAAGCGAAAAATACCTGGAGCTCGTCACGGCCCCGCAAATCACGGGCAAGAAGCGCCTGGGCATTGCGGCGCGCGATGGCGCCACCGGTCGCGGCCTTCTGTACAGCGTCCTGGCGATCGTGGGAAGATTGTATCTGGACGGCGGTTGGGTGCCCGCACAAAAACTCAGCCAAAACGAAATCGCTCTTCTGCAAAAAGTATCCCGCCTGAACGAAAAGGAGCTGCTCAAGGCGAACGGCCGGGAGATGATCACTGCCGACGAGTGGCGGGAGTTGAGCGACAACATCTATAGGAAACTGTTGTCCGGCAAGAGGATCGTCGTTCAGGGAACAGGCAAGGTTGGTGCCTCGGTGCTGCGTGAGTTTGCCCCCTACGGCGTGAACGTCATCGCCGTAGCCGACGCGGGCGGTGCCGTCATCGGCGAGAGCCTCGACGTCGAAGAGTTGCTGGCCGAGGTCAACCGCTCGCGTGAGCGGACCGTGATCAATGCCAAGGGAAACATCACGGAGCGCATCGTCGGAGCGGCGCAGGGGCAGCGTATCCTGGAGATCGAGTGCGATATCCTTCTCCCGTGCGCCCTGGAGAACGTGATCACCGCTTCCGTCGCCAAAAAGGTCCAGGCGAAGATCGTAACCTCGGGAGGCAACGGTACAAATACCGCCAAGGGAGAGGCGATACTGGATGGTCGCGGGATAACGGTACTCTACGATTTTCTCGCCAACGGCGCCGGTGTCACCGCCTCTTACTTCGAGTGGCTGCGCAATCTCACGCAACGCAAGAAATACGAGGCGGAGGTCATCAGGCAGGAGACCTTCGACATGGCCTCCCTGGACGGCTACATCATGCCGGAGTTTCTCCAGCGTATAAAAGAGATCCTCTCCGGGGAGGAATCTGGCGAGACGACCTTCAGGTGGAACGAGATCCTCCGCGACATTATGTTTTGCGCCGTCAACGACGATTACGATGCCGCCCGCTCAAGCGGCATCTCCATGAAACGGGCCGGTTTCGCGAGTGCCCTGCTCCGCGTCCTGGCGGCCCAGCTTGCCGTCCTTGCCCCGCACGACCACGATCGCCTCTGGGGCGGTCTGTCGGAAAAGACAAAAGAAAAGCTTTCTCCCTTCCTCGACCACCCTGAGGTGAAATTGATCAGTGCGCGCCGATAAAAGCTTCCGCCGATAGATCAGGCCTTGCTGCGCTCCTCGGCCCGCTTCAGCACCTGCATGAAGCTCAGCTCGTACATTAGTTGCCTGCCGATCGCCTCGGTGGGAGCGAAATGTCTGATGAAGTCGATCTCCGCATCGGTGGGCGGCGGCGTTTCCTTCAGGTCGGGAGCCACCTTGAGGTCCCAGGGAATGTCTTTCTTGATCCTCTCGACCGTGACACCCGGATGGACCTCGGAGAGGTACATTTCCTTTGTCACCTCGTCGAAGCGAAATATTCCCTTGGTCGTCAGCAGCATCGAAGGCCCGCTCCCTTTGGGAAAGAGCCCGGTCTTGTCCCTGCTGTCGCCGCCATCGAGATATCCCGGCGACGTGAAGTAGTCGAGCTTCTCGGCGAACTCACCGCCCCGCATGGTGAGAACCGTTCTTTTCGCATAGGCGAGAAAATCGGCGGCACCGCCGGAGCCCGGAAGTCTGATCCGCGGCTTGTAGTAGTCACCCATCACCGTAGTATTGAGGTTGCCGAATTTGTCTATCTGCGCGACGCCCAGGAAGCAAACATCCACGAATCCGCGGTAGGTCATCGTAAACATCGAGAAGAGGTCCGTGGAATAAGAGAAGCCCCGGCAGGAGTGCGCGTCGGCGATATGGTTGGGTGGCACCAGCGGCTGGAAATCGACGATCCCCGATT
>JAQULV010000122.1 GCA_028718405.1 Smithellaceae bacterium | reverse complement strand
AAGAAGAGCGGCCAAGATGGCCCCACTTGGTCAAACCAGCAGAGCTACACCGTGAAGAGTGACGGGGTTTACACGGGTGGTCTCGCCGCGACCATCTCGTGGTAGAAGAAGAGGGAGGCTAATTATGAAACGCAATTTACGGAGATTCCTGCTCCTATCACTCCTGATGCTCGGGGTAGCCGCTCCGGCTTTCGGATCAGGAATAAGTGACTCACACGGGGTAAGCGCCCGCGCCATCGCCATGGGCGGTGCCTTCACGGCGGTCGCCGACAACTATGCGGCTGCCTTCTATAATCCGGCGGGACTGGCCCAGAAGACGGGCAATGAGATTGCGATCGAGTATCTCTACATCTCGCCGCGCATGAGCGTAAAGACCCTCAATGGCCAAGACTTAAAGACTTACACAGCCGTTGGCGTGGGCGGCGGAGGCGATCTGCGCGACGATCCGACTCAGGCCAGTTTCCACGGCCTTGACGTACCGGCGCCCTTCATCGGGCTCATCCTCGATATCAACAAGATTGTCCCGATGCCGGTAAATACTCGCTTCGGACTTGCCCTTTCCTTTCCCGAAAACTTCAACGTTTGCTACGCCATCAACAGCTTTGCGCCCGATCAGCCCCACTTCATACGATACGGCGATGAGTCAAACCGCGTTACCCTGGCGGCCGGAGTCGGCGTGGAAGTGGTAGAACACCTTCTCTACCTGGGGGGCGGTTTGCAGGCCATGACGCACGGTAAAGGTATTGCCTATCCTAGACAGGCGGCAAACTCCGCCGGCCAGGATGTGGCCAAAACCTACCAGGAGTCTATTTTCCGTGCCGACCCTCTGGCCGGGGTGCTCGTCACACCCTTCGGCGGCAAGGTGAAGATCGGTTTTTCCTGGCGAGACGAAGAGTATTTCGATATCGCGATGGCAACGTCCGCTACGCAGGGATTTCAAGGCATCATCAATCAGACCCTGGGAGTGCAGTTGCCGACGATTATCCCCGGCGGTTTGGATATAAACATGGGGATGAATATCCTCTGTTTCTATACGCCCGAGGAGTATTCGCTGGGTGTCGCCTTCGATCTGGGGAAATGCCTGGTGTCTCTCGAAGCCAATCAGCAGTTGTGGAGCAAATATGATTTTACCCCGGCCCAGCGGGTCTATTACACGGGGAACATGGACTTCAGCGATACCATCAATTATCGGGCAGGCATCGAATACAGGATCAGTAGGTCCGCGAGTCTGCTCGCCGGCTATTACTACCAGCCGACGCCGGTGCCCGATCAGTCAGGAAGGAAAACGAATTTCCTGGATATGGACAAGAACGTCTTTTCCATCGGGTTCACCAAAACCTTCCGCGATCCCTTCCATTTCATCAAGGACGGGAGGGTCAATCTGACCGGCGCCTTCCAGTATCAGTTGCTCGACGATTACACGGTCTACAAGAACAACGTCAGCGGTCCCACCTGGACGACGCAGCAAAGCTATACCGTAGACGGCGACTGCTACGCAGGAATGATCGGAGCCAATGTAAGGTGGTGAGGTACTGACTATGCTAGAGGTATCGTCCCCAAAGACGAACCTGAATTTAAGTTGCGGCTAAACAAAGAAAGCCAAAGGGGAAACCCTTTGGCTTTCTTATTCTGGAAAGGAGGTCACTTATGAATCCCTTGCCTCTCCTGTTTTCTCCCGTCAAGATCGGCTCTCTCGAGATCAAAAACCGCCTCGTCATGGCACCCATGGCGACGGATTATGCCAACGACGACGGCACTGTCTCGCAGCGTCTGATTGATTACCATGAAGCACGCGCGCAGGGCGGCGTCGGTCTCATCACCCTGGAAGTCACGACGATCGACGGCGACTATCCATACATTCCGCACACCGTGGGTCTGTGGGACGACTCGTTCATAGAGGGCATGAAGACATTGACCGACACCGTCCATCGCCACGGCGCCAAGATTGTACCCCAGGTGGCCCACCCCGGTCCCGAATCGCTTTCCCCGCTGTTCACCGACAAGGAAACCCTGGGGCCTTCAGCGGGCATCAGGGGAAACATTACCAAGATGAAATGCCGGGGACTCACGGTAGCCGAGATCGAAGAAATCATCGAAAAATTCGGCGAGACGGCGAGACGCGCCAAGGAAGCGGGGTGCGACGGTATAGAGCTCCACGCGGCTCACAGTTATATGCTCGTCGGATCTTTCATGTCCGCCCTGAGGAACAGACGGACCGACGCGTACGGAGGGTCTGTAGACGCCCGGCTCAAGTTTCCCCGCGAGGTCCTGGCATGCATCCGCGCCAAAGTGGGAGAGGATTTCCCGATCATCATGAGGATCTCGGGGGACGATCTCGTCCACGGCGGTCGAGACCTGCGCGAAACGCTCTACATCGCGCCGCTTATGGTCGCGGCGGGAGTAAACGCCTTTCATGTCTCCAGCGGTGTCTATCCCGACATGTCCTGGCGCGTTATCCCGCCCACGGGCACACCCTTGGCGCTGAATACCGCCTTCTCCCGGGCGCTCAAGGAGGTTGTAGACGTGCCGGTCATGGTTGTGGGAAGGATCAACGACCCGAGACTCGCCGAAGATATCCTCCGGAGAAGCGAAGCCGATATGATTGTCATGGGTCGCGCGCTGCTGGCCGATCCGGAGCTTCCCAACAAGGCAACCGAAGGCCGTTTCGAAGATATCGCCCCCTGCGTCGCCTGCGGGATCGGTTGCGTAGCCGCCCGCGAAGAAGGTCTTGATATGACCTGCGTCGTGAATCCGGTGCTGGGCCGCGAGAAGGAGATGGAACTCTTGCCCGCCGCGAGGAAGAAGAAGGTGATGGTCATCGGCGGCGGCCCGGGGGGACTGGAAGTGGCACGGGTCGCAGCCCTGCGGGGGCACGAAGTGGCGCTCTACGAGAAGGCCGACCAGCCGGGAGGACAACTTCTGCTGGCGGCCGTTCCGCCGGGAAAGCAAGAGATCGTGAAGATGGTCAAGTACCTTCGCCTTCAGGCCGAGAAGGCGGGGGTTGCGCTGCAGCTCGATACCGAAGTGGATGGGGAGCTGATTGCCGGTGAGAAGCCCGACGCCGTCGTCATCGCCACGGGGGCGCAGCCCTGCCATCCCGACATCCCCGGTATAGACGGCCCCAACATCTTGTGCGCCCACGAGGTTCTCGCCGGTCTGGTTGATTGCGGTCCCGGGAAGGTCCTGATCATCGGCGGCGGCATGGTGGGATGCGAACTCGCCGATTTCATCGCCGACCAGGGCGACAACATCACGATCGGCCGCACGGAAGTAACGATCATCGAGATGCTCGACGAAGCGGGACAGGGAATGTTCACGGAAGCGCGGACGCTGCTCATGGCAAGACTGCGGGAAAAAGGTGTCACGATTCTCACCTCCGCCACCGTCAAGGAGTTCCTGGATGACGGCGTCGTCGTCGACATCAACGGCGAAGAAAAGACCCTTTCCGGGATCGACGCCATTGTCCTGGCCATGGGGGCGAAACCGGTCGATGCGCTTGCCGATACAGTCGGTGAGGTCGTTGCCGAAGTGCACGTTGTCGGTGACGCAAAACGGCCGCGCCGGGCTCTGGAGGCCATGGCCGAAGCAGCCGAAATCGGCAGGGTGCTCTAAATATCATTTCATCAACAGGGAGGAGAAAGATGGCAAAGTTCTTATCGGACGATTGGTTCGCAAAGGTGGATGAACTGACGCAGGCGGCGGGCGATCTGCAGATTCCCAAGGCCCTCCGGGAGGTGGTCGTAAATCTCACCGTCGGGACGGACACGGGCGATGTGCAGATGTGTATGAACGGCGGCCTCATCCAGAGGGGCAACGTCCCCAAGGCCGACGTGGATATGTCGATGCCGGCGGACTATGCTTACCGGATCCTCATCAAGGGTGACTGGTCAGCGGGGATGAAAGGTTGGCTGGTACGGAAGATTAAACTCACCGGCAACATGAGAAAGATGATGCCGCTGAAAACCCACAAACCTTCCGCCCCTCAGGAGGACCTGCGCAAGAAGATCGACGGAATCACCGATCCCATGTAATATACGGACGATTTTTTCTCATCATCCAAAGAAGCTCCCCGCGTCCTTGATGCACGGGGAGCTTCTTTGTCTCATGGATTCTTTTCATATTGCTGTCGGTGGGGGTGTATTGGCATTGTGGTCCAGAAGCGAGCCTGTCCTTTCGTCGGCGCGGTCATGGCAAGTGCGGTGATACCGACATTAATCGCGAACAAATTCTTTCTGCCGAGCCATCTGCTGGAGGAACCGATTCTGGATGATCAGGCACCGGACGAAAGGGACATCATGAATAAACTGTAAGTGTCAGTTGCTTGGCCAATTCTTCTCCATGATCTGCCGATAGGTGTCCTTGTATTCCTCCTTCGCCCCGATATCGGCGATTCGTTCTATCAGCGCCTTTGCTTCGGTGCGGCGTCCCTGCCGATACAGAAGAAAGGCGAGGTTGTTGAGGACATCGGCATTTTCGGGTGCAGCGGCCAGGGCGCGCCGATAGGCGCGCTCCGCTCCCGTATAGTCACCTTTTCGATTATAGACGTTCCCGATGTTGAGCTGGGGAAGATACCAGTTCTTACCCTTCGCAATGGCCTTTCCATACTCATCGGTCGCGAGATCAAGCATCCCCTTTTTTTCATAGATCACGCCCAGCTCGTTATGTTCCGCGGCGCTCAGGGTATCGTCGAGAACGATGATCCGGTGCGAACATGCCGAAAGCAGCGCTAAGACGAGAATAAGTATCGAGCAGGGAAGACGACCAGATAGACCTTTCCCATCTTTTCCCATAACTTATTGAATGCTCCGTAACTGTATTGCAAAGACGGCCGGTCGCCGCCGTGGCAGATGAATCCGTAATCGTTGTAACCATAAACGACCAGGTAGTGGGGGCGCGAGACGACCCAGAAACCACGGTCCACTAAGACGATCACCGGTCGCCCCGCGGAAATCAAGCTTTTCAGTTCTTCCTGATCGCCCTGAGCCAGCTCTGCCGTGAATCCCCGCCGCTCGGCAAAGGACTTCAGGTCGGTGACGAGTACCCCGGAAAGAGAGGAGTTGTAAGTGGCGGCGGCGATTTCCCGCTGCCCAACCTGTACACCGTTGTACGACAGAACCGATGACAACGCCGCCGGCCCGCAGAGGTTCCCCTCTTGTTTGACGAAGGGCACACCTGCGATCTCGAAGGCGGTCCCGCTGAAGGAAAGAACGACCAGTGCTAACAGCAGGCCCTTCAAAGCATCCCTATTTGACGATGATCTGCTTGTTGAGCAGCTTCATGATAACGATCACCAGGAGCACGATCACTAGGATCCCGATGACAAAGCCGATGCCGTCGCCGCCCGCCAAAACCCTATCGGAAGCCTTGGCCAGCATGTGAACCTGCTCATCGCTCATGGACTGCAGCTTTGCACCAACCTCGACGGGTGACATGCCGTAGGCCAAGAGCTTCTCCTGGACG
>JAQULV010000121.1 GCA_028718405.1 Smithellaceae bacterium | reverse complement strand
CATCGGCGACCACATCCTGGTGAACAAGTTCATCTATGGCGTTAAGATCCCCTTCATCCGCAGCACCCTGATTCCGCTCACCGACCCGAAACGCGGCGACATCGTGGTCTTCATCTATCCCGAGGACCGGTCCAAGGATTTCATCAAGCGGGTGATCGGAGTAGCCGGTGACTCCATCGAGATCAGAAACAAGCAGGTCTTCTTGAACGGTCTGCCCCTGGAGGATAAATATGCCGTCCACGTAGACGACTTCATCATCCCAGGCGCGATCCAACCCCGCGACAACTTCGGGCCCGTCACGGTGCCGCCCGGAACGATCTTCTGCATGGGTGACAACCGCGACCAGAGCTACGACAGCCGCTTCTGGGGTTTCGTGGACCTGAAGGACGTCCTGGGAAAGGCCTTTATCATCTACTGGTCCTGGGATGCGGATAACTTCGGCGTCCGTTGGAGCAGGCTGGGACACCTCCTCCACTGAAAGAGACTTCCGGAATAACGGCCCGGCGGCTTTTTTCGCCCCCGCCATTTTTGGCTTGACAGCGCCGCCGCCGACACGCTATGTAAGGGCGAAAGAAAAAAGTGGTCAACCCCTTTTAATTTGATCCCGCGAGATTGAAAAAGGAAAACAATGCGAACCCTCTTCGCCTTGAAAGATGCGACTCTGAGTAAGCCTTCCCACACCGTGGGAAGGCTTTTTTATTGACGGAGAACAGCGATGGCCATCGAACAGAAGAAAGTCGTCATGGACGCGGACGGTATAGACCGCTCGCTGACAAGGATCGCCTATGAGATCCTGGAGAAGAATAAAGGTGTGGAAAACCTCGTCCTCATCGGCATCCGCACCGGCGGCGTGTATCTGGCGAACCGCATCCAGAAGAAGATCGCTATCATCGAGAAGGTGAACGTCCCCACGGGAATCCTCGACATCACCTTCTACCGTGACGATCTCGCCCGCGCCCGCAAGAAGCCGCACCCCGAAAAGACCGACATCCCCTTCGGCCTGGAGGGCCGGAAGGTGGTCCTCATCGACGACGTCCTGTTCACGGGCCGGACCATCCGGGCCGCCATGGACGCCCTGATCGATTTCGGCAGGCCCAAGCTGATCCAGCTGGCCGTTCTGATCGACCGGGGACATCGGGAACTTCCCATCCGGGCCGATTTCGTCGGCAAGAACCTTCCCTCTTCGCGCGACGAGCAGGTAAGCGTGAGCCTTACCGAAAAGAAGGGCCAGGACGAAGTGGTCATAGAAAGGAGTTTCTAGAAAGGCCCCATGAAGCTAGCCAAAAAGGACATCCTGGGCATCAAGGACCTCTCTGTCGAGGAGATCAATCTGATCCTGGACACGGCGGAATCCTTCGTCGAGATTTCGACCCGGGAGATCAAGAAGGTGCCCACGCTACGCGGCAAGACCGTCATCAATCTCTTCTTCGAGGCGAGCACGAGAACCCGCACCTCCTTCGAGATCGCGGGGAAAAGACTTAGCGCCGACACGATCAACATCTCGGCCTCCACGAGCAGCGTCGTGAAAGGCGAGACGCTTGTGGACACGGCACGAAACCTCGAAGCGATGAACCCCGACATCATCGTCATCCGCCACAGCGCCGCCGGAGCGCCGCACCTGCTGGCCAGGATGATCAGGCAGTCCGTCATCAACGCGGGCGACGGTTTCCACGAACACCCCACGCAGGCCCTGCTCGACATGATGACGATCCGCAACAAGAAAGGCGGATTCGGCGGCCTCAAGGTCGCCATCTGCGGCGACATCGCCCACAGCCGCGTCGCCCGCTCCAACATCTACGGCCTCAAGAAGATGGGGGCCAAAGTCGCGGTGGCGGGACCGGCGACGATGATGCCGCGTGATATGGATAAGATGGGCGTCGAGGTCCACTACCATCTCGAGGAGGCGATCACGGACGCCGACATCGTCATGATGCTGCGTATCCAGACGGAGAGGCAGAATCAGAGCATCTTTCCGTCGCTGCGCGAATACTCCTCCTACTTCTCACTCAACAAACGAAACATCGGTCTGGCTAAGAAAGACGTCATCGTGATGCACCCCGGCCCCGTCAACCGCGGGGTGGAGCTCTCACCCGACATCGCCGACGGACCCTACTCCGTCATCCTCGATCAGGTCACCAACGGCGTAGCGGTGAGGATGGCCTTGCTCTACCTGGTTACGGGAGGTGAATCATGAAGATACTTCTGAAAGGCGGCCGCATCGTCGATCCCTCCCAGAATCTCGACGGGAAGATGGACCTTATGATCGAGGACGGCCGGATCGTGGAGATCGCCAAGGAGATAAAGAAGAAGGCCTCCTCGGAACTCAAGATTTACGAGCTCCCCGGTATGATCGTGGCGCCGGGGCTGATCGACATGCACGTCCATCTGCGCGAGCCCGGCTACGAATACAAGGAGACGATCCTCACCGGCTGCGAGGCGGCCGTGGCGGGAGGCTTCACGTCCGTTGCCTGCATGCCCAACACGGCCCCCATAAACGACAACCGCTCCATCACCGAGTTCATCATCAGAAAGGCGGCCGAATGCGGCCTCGCCAACGTCTATCCCCTGGCAGCGATCAGTAAGGACTCCCAGGGCGTCAACCTCGCCGAGTTCTCCGAGATGAAGGATGCAGGAGCAATCGGATTAAGCGACGACGGTAAACCCGTCACGAACGCCGCCCTCATGAGAAGGGCACTGGAGTACGCACATTCGCTGGGGCTCCCCGTCATCTCCCACTGCGAGGACACGGCCCTCTCGGCGGGCGGATTGATGAACGAGGGCTTCGTCGCGACGGAACTGGGGCTCCGCGGTATCCCCAATAGCGCCGAGGACGTCATGGTCGCCCGCGATGTGATCCTGGCCGGCTATACGGGCACGGCCGTCCACATCTGCCACGTGAGCACCAAAGGCGCCGCGGCGATTATCGGGAAGGCGAAGAAGGATGGAATCAAGGTGACGGCTGAGACGGCGCCCCATTACTTCACCTTAAGCGATGAGGCGCTCCGTGATTACGACGTGAACCTCAAGGTCAACCCGCCGCTGCGCACCGAGGAAGATCGCACGGCGATCCGCGCGGCCCTTGCCGACGGGACAATCGATGTCATCGCCACCGATCACGCGCCTCACGCGCGCACCGATAAGGAAGTGGAGTTTGAGTACGCGGCATCCGGCATGATCGGTCTGGAGACGTCGCTGGCGCTCGGCTTGAAACTCGTGGCCGAAGGCGTTCTTACCATAAGTCAACTGATCGAGAAGATGAGCGTGAATCCCGCGCGTATCCTCAATCTCCCGAAGGGAACCTTGACCGTCGGCTCCGACGCCGACATCACCGTCTTCGATCCGGAAAAGCTGTGGAGCGTTGATACGGCGCTGTTCCGCTCCAAGAGCAAGAACTCCCCCTTCCAGGGCTGGCAGATGAAAGGAAAGGCCCTGCTCACCATCGTGGGGGGAGATGTGAAGTACAGTGAATACGAGGACTAGCCATAAGGCATCCGCCCTTTGCCTGCGTGCCATCGATTACGGCGATAGCGACCGGATCGTCACCTTCTACACGGCCGAGATGGGAAAGGTCAAAGGCATCGCCAAGGGTGCGAAGCGCAGCAAAAAAAGATTCGCCAACGCGCTGGAGCCTTTCACGCTTTCCAATCTTCTGTATTCAAAGCGGGGGCGCGATACGCTCGCCCTGATCGAGTCCTGCGACGTGACGGAGCATTTCCCGGCATTGCACCAGGACCTGGAGGGGACGCTTTTCGCCTCCTACCTCATGGACCTCGCCGACCAGTTCACCTTGGAAGGCAAGGCCAACGGCGAGCTCTTCACGACGCTTCTGGAATTTCTTTTCCTCATCGAAAGCGGCAATCGCACCGAGGGGCTGCTGCGCTTTTTCGAGATGCGCCTGCTCAAGCACACGGGCTACGAGCCGGTGCTCTCCCACTGCCTTTCCTGCCGCCGGTCCATCGACCAGGGAGGAGACTTCCATTTCGTTCCCCGCGAGGGCGGAATAAGATGCGTCTCCTGCGAGCCGGCCGGCGCCCTGTCCATCTCGCCGGGAACGGCCAAGACGCTCCTCCACAGCCGGGAGCTTCAACCCGAGATGCTGGCCAGACTCTCCTTAAGCGCGGCGGCGGCGGCCGAGAGCCGCAACATTCTCACCGTCTTCATCCGCCATCTCCTGGGGAAGGAGCTTAAATCTCTTCAGGTATTGAACGAGGTAAAAAGGATGGGGATCTGAAAGACCGCTTTATCGCGGCCGTGACAAGTTCATTCAGGCTCCGGCCGCAAGAGCCGAGCGGCGTTCGCCACCGAAACCTTCCACTGGTTCCTCCGAGTCATCGTCATATCCGATTTCCCATTGCTCTCTCATGCAGAGGCGCACGATGCTTCTGATTCGCTCCTCATGGAGCGGCGGCATGTCGGGACTGCCCCACCTGCAACTAAGGTCCTGCGCCGCGTTCCGGCAGCGCAGTGCCCCCGCCGCTACGATCTTGGCTACGGCGTCGTTTTCGTCGGACGCCTCCACTTTAATCTCCTTTCGGCAGGGAACGGGACAGGAAAAGGAATAGGTCATCTGGGAAAACTCCTTCACGGGAATGCTCACGATTACTGCGGAAGGCAGGATTCGCTCGGGGCTCAAAGCTCCAGCTCCCTCACGTTGGCGGCCAGCAGGCCGTTTCTGCTGCGCCTGAGGTCGAAGCCGACGCGGGTGCCCTCATAAGCTACGGCGAGATCGCCGTCGGGGATGGCGCTCATGTTGAAGAAGACGTCGCGGCCATCGTCGGTCCTGATGAACCCGGCCTTGATCCTTTCACTGAACCAAACAATCTTCCCCTTCTCCATGCTCTCACCTCCGAAATAATGGGCGGTTCCGGCCTTTTGATTATGATAGCGAAATGCGGTGTCTGTGCCTATCGGGGAATTTCTGATTTGGCCTCAGAAAATCCCGGGCGTCTGTTAGCCTGTGGATCAGCTTCGCGCGAAGGCGTCGGCGACGATTGCCTTGGCTTCCTGCTCGATTGCCAGCAGATGATCGGCGCCCAGGAAGCTCTCTGCGTAGATCTTATAGACGTCCTCGGTCCCGGAAGGACGGGCGGCGAACCAGCCGTTGGCCGTCGCGACCTTGATGCCGCCTATCGCCGCCTGATTGCCCGGGGCGCGGGTCGCCACCGCCGCGATGGGATCGCCGGCCAGAGAGCTGATTTTGATCGCAGCGGGAGTAAGGTCCTTCAGGACCGCCTTCTGGCGGGCGTCGGCCGGCAGGTCGCTGCGCCGATAGCATGATCTTCCCAGACGTCCTTCGATCTCTCTATAAATCGCGGCGGGGTCCTTTCCCGTCACCGCCATGATCTCGCAGGCCAGTAAGTCCATGACGATCCCGTCTTTGTCGGTTGACCAGACGCGGCCGTCCTTTCTCAGAAACGAAGCCCCGGCGCTCTCCTCCCCGCCGAAGGCGCAGCTCCCGTTCAGAAGACCTTCCACAAACCATTTGAAGCCCACGG
>JAQULV010000120.1 GCA_028718405.1 Smithellaceae bacterium | reverse complement strand
GTCTTGGTGAGTCGCCGCGCCTGCGTGATCCATTTGGCCCCGCCCAGCTTGTCGACGAAATCGAACTGGTCTTTGCACTCCATGACCCAGTAACCCATGAACTCCCGGCAGTTGTCATCACTCAAGGTCGCAAAACGGAGAAACTTCTCCCACCACTGGCGCGACCAGTAGTAACACCCCGGCATGTTACCCGGGACCGCCCCGAAGGGAAGCTCCACGACGGCGTCGACGTACATGAAGGGAATCGCCACTCCCTTGTTGTTGTAGCGGATATCGATCTCGGGAACGATCTCCTCCGCCGTGACGATCACCTTGCGGGCGGCGGCGGCCATGGCGACGTCGTTCACTGCCGGACCGTAGATACGGGCGTTGCCGTTCTTGTCGGCCGCATGAACGTGAATGATCGTAACGTCGGGATAGAGTGCCGGTATGAAGACCACGGGATCCGGATCTTCGCGCATCGGGTTCTGCATGACTTTCACGTAAGGGTTGTATCTCACGATATCAGACCCCAAGAGCTGCTTACTGAAGACGCCGGGCGCCCCCAACTGCGCCGCCTTGAAACCCTGGGCCATGGAGCCGTGACTCCACTCGGAGAGGATCTTGACCTTACCCGCTTTCAGCTGGCGGGAATAGTTACGGTCGGTCCCTCTCATCTCGGCGCCCACGTATGAATTGTGGGAGTAAGCGCATACGCCGTAGTTGATCATATAGCTTTGGTTCGTATTGGGAGAGCCGATGAAATGGAGGTTCTTCTTGCCCTGCCTGATCATCTCGAAGTAGGCCTGATGCGGCGTGCGTACATAGGCAAAACCCGCGTCCGTGGCAATGTCGCCGTCGGCCACGTACTCGGCAATGGCCTCTTTGAGCGACATCCTCTTGTCCTTACGGGAATGGTCCTTCTTCTGGTGTGCCAGCCTCGCCGATTCAAAATCGACGAGCGGATCGAGAAGGGATGTATCCCCGATCTGGAGGTTCTTTATCGCCTCCGTGTTGTAACTGAACTTCTGCATCTTGATTACCTTTCCGTTTCTAAATCTATAATCCGCCCTTTGCGGGCGCCTCATTTACTGAAAAGTGTCCCCCATACTCCTCCGCGTGGCTGCGGTGGTCATACCAATGCCCCCGGTATTTCTCGGCCAGCTCCCGGGAGTGCCCGATCAGCAGGTTTTCCGCGTTCTTCTCCTGGGCGGCCTTGGTGAAATTGAAAGAGCCCGTGATCACCACCGCGCGGTCAATGATCATGACCTTGTCGTGGGCAATGGCGTGGCGGCCGTCGATGTAGGTGGGAATCCCCGCATGAGCGAAGAAGGTTGACGAAGAGTACCTCTGGCTGCGCTGGCTCTTATCCAGGATGATTTCCACTCGCACACCCCTTTTGTGGGCCTTGAGCAGGGCCTGCGCGATGGGGGCGGAACTGAAGGAGTAGGCCTGCACCAGCACCTCTTCACGAGCCTGATCGATCTGTCGGACGATGGCCTCCGTACAACCGCCCTGGGGGCTGAAATAGACGTCGACGTCGGCGACCTTTATGGCCCAGACGGGAGAGACCTGCAAAAGAGAGAAAAGAGCGGCCGCCACCAAGGCGGCGAAGAGCTTACTGCGTTTCAAGACCATTTAGGACAACTACCGTATGCAACGCCCGCGGCGCAGATTCCTTTCGTTTTTGTTCAATTGTTGCGCAGATAGATAAGCCGCAGCCCTTCGAGCGTCAGCATTTCATCTACGACATCGATTGTCTTCGTCTCGGGGGCGATGATCCGCGCCAGCCCGCCTGTCGCCACGACCAACTGATTAAGCTTGGTCTCCGCCTTCATCCTCTCCACAATGCCGTCGATGAGCCCCGCGTAGCCGAACATGATACCGGCCTGCATGCTGCTCACGGTATCCTTCGCGATGACCGACTTGGGCTTGGAGAACTCCACCCGGGGAAGTTTGGCGGCCCTTTCAAAAAGGGCTTCGCTGGAGATCATGATCCCCGGAGCGATGCAGCCGCCCATGTATTCCCCCTTGGCCGTCACATAGTCGAAGGTTGTGGCCGTACCGAAATCCACGATGATCAGATCTTTCTGATATTTCTCGTGACCGGCGACGGCATTGACGATCCGATCGGCGCCGACTTCCTTGGGGTTGTCGTAATGGATGGGCATCCCTGTCTTGATTCCGGGACCGACGATGAGCGGTTTGAGATTGAAGTACTTGAGGCAGAGAGGCTCGAGGATATTGAGCATGGGAGGGACCACGCAGGAGATGATAATCGCCCTTATCTCCCGCGAGCTGATCCGGCTTGACTTGTAAAGGTTGTAGATGAGCATACCGTATTCGTCGACGGTATGATCGATAACGGTACGAATCCGCCAATCGTGGATAAGCTTCTCACCGTCGTAAAGTCCTAAGACGGTATTGGTATTTCCCACATCAACAACTAAAAGCATTACTCAATCCTTTTGCAGCGAGGCGTCTCCGGCCAGGATCCGCCTTACGGCACCGCTTTCCTCTCGGATCAGCAGGGCGCCGTATTCGTCTATCCCCAAGGCTAGCCCTTCGTAGAGCTGGTCCTTGAACCGAACGCGGATCGCCTTTCCTGAAACCGACGCCAGTTCCAGCCAACGGCTCCGGATCGGCCCAAAGCCCTCCCGGCACCACCTCCTATACCAGAGGATGAGCCGGTTGTACATATCCCTTATTAATTCAATCCGTGGCAGCTCCGTGCCCTTCTCTATGCGAAGGGAGGTGGCTAGGTCGCGGTGAGCCTCGTCAAACTCCTCTTTTTGCATGTTAACGTTAAGCCCGATACCCACAATGACGAAATCGACGCCTGTGCCTTTGGTCCTCATCTCCGTGAGGATGCCGCAGACCTTCCTCCCTCCGATCGTAATGTCGTTGGGCCATTTGATCGCCACATCCCGGCAGTGCCGCAGCAGTACCTCCGCCATGGCCACACCCGAGGTCAAAGTCAGCTGCGGCGCCAGAACCGGCGGAGCCGCAGGCCGCAGGACGAGCGATAGATAGATGTTGCGCCCCGGCGGTGACTGCCAGCTTCGCAAAAGCCTCCCTTTTCCTTTGGACTGGGCATCGGCAATGGCAACGGTTCCTTCCGGACAGCCCGCGAGGGCGAGTTGAAATGCCTCGTCGTTTGTCGAGCCCACCTCGGTGAAGAAATGGACCGCTCCGTCGGGGACCATGCCCGTAAGTATTCTCTTTAGCGCTTCGCTATCGTAGTCCACGTTGGATTTCAGTGTGCTAAGGGGCTAATCAGAAGTGATATGTCCGCCGCCTGGACCGAATGGGTGAGTGCTCCTACGGAGATGAAATCCACCCCGGTCTCCGCAATGGCCCGGACGCGTTCCAGGGTAACGTTTCCCGAAGCCTCCAGCGGCACCCGTCCTCCGGTGATCTCCACGGCTCTCTTCATCTGGTCAAGATCCATGTTGTCCAGCATGACGATGTCGGCCTGCACCGCCAGGGCCTCTTCCAACTCCTTTATATTGGATACCTCCACTTCAATCTTGAGGGTGTGGGGAACCCGCGCCCGCGCCCTTTCCACGGCGACGGCGATTCCTCCGGCGGCGGCGATGTGGTTCTCCTTGATCAGGACCCCATCGTAGAGGGCAAAGCGGTGGTTGCAGCCACCACCGACGAGGACGGCGTATTTGTCCAGGACACGCAGTCCCGGCGCGGTTTTGCGCGTATCTAAGATCCTGGCTTTCGTTCCCTCAACCGTTCGAACAAACCTCTCCGTCGCCGTGGCAATACCGCACATCCGCTGCAAAAGATTCAAGGCCGAGCGTTCCGCCATAAGCATCGGAGCCAGTGCGCCTTCCAGGCGTGCCATCACGTCGCCTTCCTTTACGCGGTCGCCGTCGCGGCATAACGGGGTAAAGATGATGTCCTTGTCCAGAAGGAGGAATGCTTCGCGAAAGACGTCCAATCCGGCGACGACGAGCTCCGTCTTGGCCACCGCCTTTCCCTCACCTCTTTCCGCGTCGGTAAGGACAGCGGCGGTGGTGACATCGCCCTGGCCTATATCCTCGACCAATACCTCTCTGATCAGCCTGTGGATCTGCTCTTTAGGAGGAAAAAACGCGGACTCCATAATGTCCCTCTCAGGCAAGTACGGCCAGTCTCTCCAAGGCGGCCTGCAAGAGCGACTTCTTACCGGCCAGCTCCCGGGACCTTTCCTCTTCTTTTTTCACTACCGCTTCCGCAGCCTTGCTCAGGAATTCCGGATTGGCGAGCTTTCTCTCGACGCCAGCCATTTCCTTCTCCAACTTGGTAAGCTCCTTCGTGAGTCTCGCCCGCTCGCCTTCTACATCGATCATCCCTTCGAGATGGACAAAAACCCTTATATCTCCCACGACCGCCGTGGCCGCTCCTTTGGGCTCTTCCATCTCGCCCCTGATCGTCATCCTTTCCAGATTGGCAAGACTCACGATGTAGCCCTGCCCGTCGGCGACGATCGCGGCCTGCCTCGCATCGGTAATCGAGCAGGTAACGGCAAGTTTCTTTCCCGGCGCCAGATTCATCTCGCCTCTTATATTGCGCACGGCTCCGATGATGCCCATGACCAGCGCCATCTCCTCCTCAACCGCCGCGTCGCGCCGCTCCTCATGGGATGTGGGGAAAGGGCTCACCATGATGGAAGTACCGGTGTATAACTTCTGCCAGATATCCTCCGTAACGAAGGGGATGAACGGATGGAGAAGCTGAAGCGCCGTCTTCAAGGTGGCAAGCAGCGTTTGCTGACAGGCGATTCTCTTTCCTCGCTCGGCCCCACCATAGAGAGACGGCTTGATCAACTCCAGATACCAATCACAGAACTCATGCCAGAAGAACTGGTAGATGGCCCCGGCCGCCTCGTTGAAACGGTACTCGTCAAGTCCCTTGATCACCTCGGCAATCGTCGCCTCCAGCCGCGAGATGATCCAGCGATCGGGAAGGGAAAGCTCTTCCGGCGTCGAAGTCTGGTCTTCCTTGTAGTCCTCGAGGTTCATGAGCGAAAACTTCGCCGCGTTCCAGATCTTGTTGATGAAGAACTTGTATCCCTCGATCCTCTCTTCCGACATGCGGACATCCCGGCCTTGCGCAGAGAAGGCTGCCAGGGTGAAGCGGAAGGCATCGGCGCCGTACCTGTCGATCATCTCCAGCGGGTCGATGCTGTTGCCTTTGGACTTGCTCATCTTCTCGCCACGCTCATCGCGGACCAGGGCGTGGAGATAAACGTCGCGGAAGGGAACCTCGCCCATGGCGTACAGTCCCATCATCATCATGCGGGCAACCCAGAAGAAGAGGATGTCGAAGCCGGTGATGAGAAGCGACGTGGGGTAGAAGGTCGTAAGCAGTGGTGTCTTATCGGGCCAGCCCAAGGTGGAGAAGGGCCAGAGCGCGGAGCTGAACCACGTGTCCAAGACGTCTTCCTCCTGAATCAGCTTGGCGCCGCCGCAATTAGGGCAGGACTCCGGATCCATGGTTGAGACGATGGTCTTTCCGCAACCCTC
>JAQULV010000119.1 GCA_028718405.1 Smithellaceae bacterium | reverse complement strand
ACACCGTAGCCCATCGTGTCGCAGAGGCTGATCTTGATATCGATGCCGCTTTCGGCACGAAGTTTCATCAGCTCGATGGCAAAGGGAATGCAGAAACCGTAGATATCGGCCCGGGTGATGTCCTCGAAATGGCAACGGGGCACGATGCCGGCAGCGAGGATCGATTTCACGACGCCGAGGTAGGCGTCCATGGCCTGTTTCCGGGTCTTCCCGAGCTTGAGGAAGATGTGGTAATCCGAGACGGAGGTGAGGATTCCCGTTTCCTTCAGTCCCGCTTCTTTCACGAGAGGTATGTCTTCCTTTGTTGCCCTGATCCAACCGGTGATCTCCGGATAGGTGAGGCCCAACTCCTGGCATTTGGTGACGGCTTCACGGTCCTTGGCACTGTAAAGGAAGAACTCCGATTGACGAATAATACCGTTCGGACCGCCCAGTCTGCTCATGAGGGAAAAGATGTCGGCGATCTGTTGGACGGTATAGGGCGGCCGCGCCTGCTGGCCGTCGCGGAAAGTCGTGTCGGTGATGAAGATATTGTCCGCCGGGCTGATGGGGATCAGGCGATGGTCAAAGTCAATCCGGCTGATCTCATCGTAAGGGAAGACATCCTTCTGGAGGTTGGGCTCCTCTACGTCCTTGAGTTCGTACTTCCAGAACTTCGTGTGGACGTGGTCGAGAACCTTCTTATCCTTGTTCCATTTAATCGACATAACGTAGCTCCTATTGAACTATCTTCAAAGAGAGTTCCATCAACTGCTCGATCCCCACGGGTGAGGGGGCGTCGCTCAGAAGGCAGGTGGCCTTCTGTGTCTTGGGGAAGGCGATAACGTCGCGGATCGATTCCGCCCCGGTCATGAGCATGATCAATCTATCGAGACCGAAGGCGAGGCCGCCGTGGGGAGGCGTTCCGTACTCAAGGGCGTCGAGAAGGAATCCGAACTTGGACCTCGCCTCCTGCTCGCCCAAACCCAGCGCCTCGAACATCATGGCCTGGACCTCCTGCTGATGGATCCTGATGCTGCCGCCGCCTATTTCGGAGCCGTTGAGCACGAGGTCATAGGCCCGGGCGCGGATACGGCCCGGTTCCGTCTTGAGAAACGGCAGGTCTTCCATCACCGGCGAGGTGAAGGGATGATGCGTCGACACCCAGCGTTTCTCCGTGTCACTGTACTCAAAAAGAGGAAATTCCGTAACCCAGGTGAAGGCAAAGCGAGCCGGATCGATGAGCCCCAGCTTCTTGGCCAGATGAAGCCGCAGATTTCCCAGAGCGTCGTTTACGATGGCGGGGGTGTCGGCAACAAATACGATGAGATCACCATCGTTTAGGCACATTCTCTCGGCAATCGCATTAACCTCTTCTTCCTTGAGGAACTTAAAGATCGGGGACGTCCAGCCGTCAGGGTTGATCTTGGCCCAGGCGAGTCCCTTGGCGCCGTAAATGGCGACGAAGTCCTTGAGGCCGTCGAGGTCCTTGCGCGAGAGGGAACCGCCGTTTTCGATTTTGAACGACTTTACCACCCCACCGGTGGCGCCAACCTCCTTGAAGAGGTTGAAGCCGGAATTGCGGACGATATCGGTGAGATCGGTAAGTTCCATCTTAAAGCGGATGTCGGGGTTATCTTTTCCGTAACGAGCCATGGCTTCGTGGTAAGGGATTCTGGGGAAAGGCAGTGTCAGTTCGACGCCCAAGCAGGCCTTGAAGATGCGGGCCATAAAGCGCTCCATGATGCAGATGATGTCTTCTTCACAGATGAAGGACATCTCGATGTCAATCTGCGTGAACTCCGGCTGACGATCGGCACGCAGGTCCTCGTCGCGGAAGCACTTTACGATCTGGCAATACCGGTCAAAGCCGGAAACCATGAGCAGTTGCTTGAAGATCTGGGGCGACTGCGGCAGGGCGTAGAACATCCCCTTGTTGATACGGCTGGGGACGAGGTAGTCCCTGGCGCCTTCGGGGGTACTCTTCGTGAGGAAGGGCGTCTCCACCTCGATAAAACCTTCCCCCTGAAAGAAAGCGCGCGTCTGGGCCGCGACGTTGCTCCTCAGAATCAGATTACGCTGCAACTCCGGACGCCTAAGGTCCAGGTACCGATATTTGAGCCGGACGTTTTCAGAGATGTCCGTCTTTTCGTTCAATGCGAAAGGCGGCGTCTTCGCTTCGTTCAAAATCTCTAATTCATCCACCATGATCTCGACGCCTCCGGTAGGAAGCTCCGGGTTCTCCATGCCCGCCGGCCTCAGGTGAACCTTGCCGGCCACGGCCAAAACGTATTCGCTTCTGATTTTTTTCGCCTCTTCATGGGCGGCGCTGCTCCGATCAGGATTGAAGACTACCTGGACGATCCCCTCCCGGTCCCTGAGATCAACAAAGATAACACCGCCGTGGTCGCGACGCCGGTGGACCCATCCCATCAAGATAACGCTCTTGCCTTCGTCGGCAGTGGTGAGGGAACCGCAGTAATGGCTCCTCTTTTTCTTGGTGATGAAATCTGACAACTTCAGTTCTCCTTGGCGATATTGATAACGTAATCCTCGATCTTGTCAAAGGAAATCTTAATTTGGCTGCTGCTTCTCATGTCGCGAAGCTCAGCGATCTGCTCGTCCATCTCGCGGTCACCGACGATGAGCGTATAGCGGCAGCCGAGCTTGTCGGCCCTCTTCATCTGGCTCTTGAGACTTTTGCCGCTGTAATCGATCTCGGCATAGATACCCTTGATACGCAGGCGATTGCAGATCAGTCCGGACTTCTTCTTGGCCCCATCTCCCAGCGCGGCGATGTACAGCAGCGGCCGCTGATCAAGCCCGTCATCGGCCAAGGCAAGCATGGAGACGAGCCTCTCCATGCCGATCGCGAAACCGATACCGGCAATCTCCGGCCCCCCTAAATCTTTCACGAGACCGTCGAAGCGGCCACCGCCGACGACGGCGTTCTGGGCACCAAGTGATTCCGTCGTGAGTTCGAACGTTGTCCTTGTATAGTAATCGAGACCGCGGACCATCCGGCTGTTGACGGAAAAGGGAGTGCCGTAGAGGGTAAGCGTTCCCTGCACCTCCTCAAAATGATCCCGGCAGGCATCACAGAGAAAATCGAGCAGGCGGGGCGCCGAGGCGAGCACCTGCTGGCATTCCTTGACCTTGCAGTCGAAGACCCGCAGCGGGTTGGTGTGGAGCCTCCTCTGGCAGTCGCCGCAGAGTTCCCCTTCCTTTCCACTGAGGAATTCCGTGATCGCCGTGCGAAAGGCGGGGCGACAGTCTCGACAGCCCAGGGAATTGATCTCCAGCTTGAGGCTCATAAGGCCCAAGGTGTGAAGAAGGTGAACGAGCATGAAGATCAGTTCGGCATCCGTTTGGGGATCGTCGCTTCCCAGAACTTCGGCGTCGATCTGGTGAAACTGCCGGTAACGTCCCTTTTGGGGTCTCTCGCGGCGGAACATGGGCCCCATCGTGAAGAGTTTGACGACGGGATCGGCCGCGAACAGGGAATGCTCGATGTAGGCCCGGATCACCCCGGCAGTCGCCTCTGGACGCATGGTAAGGTACTCATCCCCCTTGTCGAGGAAGGTGTACATCTCTTTTTCCACGATGTCGGTGGCTTCACCGATGCCGCGCTTAAAGAGCTCCGTCTTCTCGAGAAGAGGGAGACGTATCTCCCGGAAACCAAAACTGGAGAAGATGGTGCGTGCCGTCTGCTCGACGAAATGCCACTTGACGGCTTCACCGGGAAGGATGTCCTTGAAGCCACGAACGGCGGTGATGATTTCCATAGGTAAACCTTTGCAAACCCCAAATTTGAAAAGTGTTTCGTTAGCACAGCGCTTGACCAAACGCAACAAAAAACCGCGGTTTCGCATCAAGTCAGGGGCGGAGGAGGGATGGGCCGTAAAGGATGCGGCCGTCCGACTCCAGACTGATAGCGCCATCCACATCGGTGCGTAAGAGCGTCACTTTAAGGAGCTTATACCTTCTCAGCACGTCGGGGTGGGGCAGATGGAAGACGTTATCGGGTCCGCAACTGACGACGGCAATCTCCGGATCGACGGCCCCGATAAAGGGCGTTGAACTCGACCGGAAGCCACCGTGATGGGGCACAAGGAGAAAGGCGCTTTTGAGGGCTACGCGGGCGGTGATGAGACGCCGCTCGACGTCTTCCGAAATGTCACCGGGAAAAAGGAAAGACCGGCGGCCATAGGTAACTCTGATAACCAGGGAATCGTTATTCACGCGGTCGGAGCCTGAAGGTGCCCCCGGGGCAGCCATTTCCGGAGGATTGAGGACTCGAAAAACGACCGGTCCGATGTAAAACGAGGATCCGGCATGGAGCTTAAGTTCTTTCACCTTGTTACGGTAAAGGGCGCAACGCCAGCGCTGATAGTCCTCGCCGCCGGCAACCTCGTCGCTTGTCCAGACGCCGCGGACATGAAAGCGATCCAATATATAAACCAGGCCGTTCATATGATCGGGGTGGGGATGGGTGAGGATGACGTAGTCGATCTTCATGATCCGCTGATTCCAGAGGAATGGTGCGAGAACCGACGCACCAACGTCGAAGCGGGCGCCGGCAAAACCGCCCCCGTCGATGAGTATCTTCGTATCATCTGGAAGTTGAAGGAGAGCTGCGTTTCCCTGCCCGACGTCGATCACTGTCAGCTTGAGATGGTTATGCGGAAGGGTTCGCAAATAGAGATACGTTTCGTAGGGGATGAGTAAGGCAAGGCCCGCAAGTAAAGCGATCCCATAGGAAGAGGTGCGGCCTTTGCTTTCGAGCGAAGTACTGGGGCGAAGGAGTTGGCCTGCGAAGAACATCAGGGCGTAATAGAAGGCGATCTCCACGATGGTAGGCGTAGGTACCATGAGTGACGAGTGCGGCAGGGCGGCGAAAAAATCGACAAGACGGAGGGAAAGATCGACGAGAAACGAGCAAAGTCGAAGCAGATAGTCGGAGACGGTAAGGGAGAGCGGCGCCGTGGCGATCAGTGCCATCGAAAGAGAGAGGGCCAGGACTCCCAGAAGGGGCACGATTACTACATTTGCCGGTAAAGCCACCAGCGGCAATCGGTTGAAATAGAGGGCGACCAAAGGGACGACGCCGAGGATGGCGGCGAGAGACACAAGCACAAAAGTGGTAAAATAACGGATAACTCGGGTAAAAGCCGTACTTGTTTCATCCGCGGAACGCGCCGGCAGATAGGCGAGAAATCTCGGGGAGAGGAAGAGAAGGGCCCAGACGGCGGCAAAGGAAAGCTGAAAGGATACGTCAAACAGGGAATAGGGAGCCGCCACCAGGATCACTAAAGCGGCAAAGATCAGGGTGTTGTAAAGGTCCCTCCTGCGGCCCATAAAAAGCGCTATCATAAATACGAGGGCCATGATCGCCGCCCGTAATACGGAAATGCCGCCTCCGGCGATAAGAGCATAAATTGCGACGGGGAAGACGGAGAAGAGAGCGGAGACCTTGAAGATGTTTAGGTGTAAGAGGAGAGGGGGGAAGGCCTTCAGAATCGAACCAATCAGGAAGAAGGATATCAAAGCGAC
>JAQULV010000118.1 GCA_028718405.1 Smithellaceae bacterium | reverse complement strand
CGAAGGGGTGAAGCAGATCCTGGCGGACGTAGACGATATGATCGTCGCGGAAGAGGCGGGAAACGGTGCCGAAACCTTGGAGAAGATCAACCGCGGAGATTTCGACGTGGTGCTGCTGGACATCTCGATGCCCGGCCGGAGCGGTCTGGAGATCCTGGGCGAGGTAAAGAGCCTGCACCCCAAGCTGCCGGTGCTCATCTTGAGCATGCACCCCGAAGAACAGTACGCCGTCCGGGCGCTGCGAGCCGGCGCCTCGGGATACCTGACCAAGGCCTCCGCGCCGCAGGAGCTGATCGGCGCCATCAGGAAGGCATCGCGGGGCGGGAAATACGTCACCGCATCGCTCGCCGAAAAGCTGGCTTTAGAGCTGGATGCCGACACCGAGCGGCCGCGCCACGAGGCGCTCTCCGACCGCGAGTACCAGGTGATGCTCATGATCGCGGGAGGCAAGTCGGTGAGTGAGGTCGCCGAAGAGCTGTGTCTCAGCGTCAAGACCGTGAGCACCTACCGGAGCCGCATCATGGAAAAGATGGCCATGAAAAAGAACGCAGAGCTGACACTCTACGCTGTTCAGAACCATCTCATCGATTAAGGCATACGCTGCGGCGCTTACCGCCGAAGCCGTGTCAGACAAACACCTGCAAACAATACTCCCCTCTTCCGACAAGAAAAAGGGCCTTCCCCCGATACCTACCGCTTATGACCTGTGTTAATCGTTTATCAAACCGAGTCTGCATGATCGGCTTGGCAAGGGAGAGACAGGGTCGCGATGGAAGGCTCCACATCTATACAGGTAAGGACGGCGGATCAATTCCTTCCCGACGAAGGGATGCCTGCCCTGTTCGTTGTCGCCGACCTGCCTCACCGGGGGGGAAAAGGTGCCCAGAAGATCATCGACGCCGCGCTCACGAAAGGCAGAAGCTATCTGTTCGAGCCGGAAGCGAAGGAGATCCTGGAGGGCTACGGGATTAGAACGACAGGCGGCCTCGTTGCATCTTCGGAGGACGAAGCCGCCGCCTTCGGAAGATCCATAGGCTATCCCGTAGTTCTGAAGATCGTCTCCACGGAGGTCGTCCACAAGACCGACGCCGGCGGGGTTAAATTGAACATCACCGATGAGGAGAACCTTCGTCGGGCGTACCGCGAGATCATCGCCGGTTTCCAGAATTGCATGATCGAAGGCATCACCGTTCAGAAAATGGCGCCGCAAGGCATCGAGGCCATCATCGGCGTGGCGCGCGATCCGAGCTTCGGGCCGGTGCTCATGTTCGGTCTGGGCGGCATCTTCGTCGAGGTGCTGAAGGATGTGACCTTCAGGGTTCTTCCCGTTACGGCCGACGATGTGTCCGCCATGATCGGGGAGATCAAGGGCTATGCGCTTCTCGAAGGGCGCCGCGGAATAAGCGCCGATATCGCCGCCTTGAAGGATCTGCTTTTGCGGGTTTCGCACCTGGTCATGGAACACCCTGAGATCCGGGAGCTCGACCTGAACCCGGTATTTCTGTATCCGGAAGGCAATGTCGCTTGCGACGCGCGCATCTTCCTCACGAATAATGCCGCCCGTGTGTCTGCCGATCCTGCGCCCGGCACCGATCTGCGTAAACTTTTCTCCCCGCAGAGCATTGCCGTTCTGGGCGCCACGGATACGGAAGGGAAGCTCGGTTACAACGTCTTTCACAACCTCATCTCCCACGGCTTCGCCGGCAAGCTCTACCCCATCAACCCGAAGAAGGAAACGGTTCTGGGCGTGAAGGCGTACAAGTCCGTCCTGGACGTGGAAGACCCCATCGATGTCGCCGTCGTTATTGTCCCCGCCCCGGCGGCGCCTCAGGCGGTGGCCGATTGCGCGGCCAAGGGCATCCGTTACGCGATCATTGAGGCGGCGGGTTTCGCCGAAACCGGCGCGGCGGGAATGCTGGCGCAGAAAAAGATAGAGGAGATTATCGCGCAGACGGGTTGCCGTGTCCTGGGACCGAATTGCTCGGGCGTCATCAATACCCATCATCGCATGGTGCAGTCCATCGGACTGCTCGACGAACTGCGCCCCGGGAACGTAGGGCTCATCGCTCAGGCGGGTGTCTACGCGGCCGGGATCCTCACGGGGCTCCGCAATATCATCGACTTCGGCATCGTCGCCACCATCGGCAATAAGATGGACATCTCCGAGACGGACATCCTGGAATACATGGGCCAAGACGACAACATCGCCGTCGTGGCCATGTACATGGAGGATGTCTCCGGTGGCCGGCGCTTCATCGACGTCGCCAGGCGTACCGCCCAGAAGAAGCCCGTGATCGTTCTCAAGGCGGGAAGGACCGACGCCGGCAAGAAGGCCGTTTCGTCGCACACCGCGTCATTGGCGGGAAACGACGAGATCAACAGTGCCGTCTTCAGGCAGAGCGGGGTCATCCGTGCACGGGACAACGAACATCTCTTCTCCCTGGCGCGGGCCTTCTCCAAGCAGCCATTGCCGGAGAGGGACGGGGTCATGGTGATCACCTACACGGGATCGCTGGGCGTGGCCGCCACCGATACGCTCTACACGGAAGGCCTCCGACTCGCGCGCCTGGAGGAACCGATCAGGAAGCGGCTGTCGCAGGTAATGCCCGATTACGTGAATGTGGGTAACCCCGTCGATTGCTCCTTCACGCTGAATCCCGAGCAGGTGCGAAGTATCATCGAGATCGGTGCCCAAAGCGAGGATGTCGGAAGCTTCATCGCCATCCTGCAAGGAGAGATCCTGTCCTCGTTCGCCGAGACCTTCAAGGAAATAGATTTCAAGGGCAAGCCCGTCGTCTGCTGCGTCGCCTGCAAAGAGTTCATGATGGAAGGCGTTATCAGGATGGAGCAGGCGGGTATCCCCGTGTATTCCACGGCCGAGACGGCCGCCGAGGTCCTGGGTGAAATGCACCGCTGGCGGCAGCGCCGCGATGCAGGCCAGGTGAAGGCACTCGAACATAGACTGGAAGACGTGACCGTCACCATCGACAATCAGCCGATACGCCTGCGTCTCATCAGCGGCAAAGATACGGCCCTCTGGACGGAATTCGTCAACGGCTGCTCGTCGCGGTCCCTCTGGTACAGGTTCCTCTCGCCCTTCAGCGCCACACCGGAGCGAGCCAAGCGTTTCTGCGACGTCGATCCCGAAAAAGAACTCGCCGTGGTCGCCGAGATGACCGAAGACGACCGCAAGAAACTCGTCGGGATCGCGAGGCTCATCAAGAATCCGCGGTGCGAAGAGGCAGAGTATGCCGTGATCGTTTCCGACCCCTGGCAGAAGAAGGCCTTAGGAAGGATCCTTTCGGAGCGCTGCGTGGATCTGGCCAAGCATTGGGGGGTCAGCGTCGTCAGCTCCGAGACGCTCATGGAGAACTTCCCCATGACCAGGGTGCTTAATCACTGTCAGTTCAAGGTGGAAACCAAAGACGAGAACATGATCTTCATGTCTCTGAAGTTGAAGTAGTTGTACGTTTCGTTTCTTCTGTCGATTTTCTATGGAATCGACTTCTGCCGGCGTTGAGGGGAATTGCTTGCGCTGCCTCGCAGGCGTTAATTCCCCTCAACCTCCCTTTTCGTTGCGTGGAAATCACGTCTCGTCGTGCAATAAGCCCATCCCGCCCGAAAAAGCCGCTCCCGGCGACTCAAATATTATTCAATAATTATCACATGTTGATGCCACGCCGCCTTTCGCTCTTTCTGGCATGAACATTGAATAAAACAACGAGTGGCAGAGTAATGTCAGCTATTCCGCACCGAGAGGTTCCGACATGTGGAAATTGTTCAAAAGAAAGAGGGGATGCAGGGGTTTTACGCTCATCGAACTGATGATCGTTATCGCTATCGTTGGCATCCTGGCGTCGATTGCCGTACTTCAATTCAGCGCTTATAGAACCAAAGGCTTCAATGCCGCGGCAAAATCGGACCTGCGAACGGCCTACACCGTAGCCCAGGCCTTCTTCAGTGACTACCCCGCTGGTACCGTCACCAACTCGAACCTGGTAAGCTACGGTTATCAGAACACGACCCAGGTCACCGTGACGATTATCAACGGCACAATGGGGTCATTGACCATGACGGCTGCTCACACCAACGGCGATAAGACTTACTCGGTCGACAAAGTGGGTTATATTACCGAGTAAGTCCCAAATGACTTCGGCCAGCAGGCATATGCTTTGCCTCCTGAGAAGAACGCTCCGTTCAGCTACGACGCCGGGACTCTTTATCCGCCGTCTTCGGCGTGCTATTTCATTTTGCTTTTTTCTTCGTCGACCATCTTCATTGCTTTGCGACAGGACTTGGAGACCTTCTTGCCCTGCGCCTTCAGGCACTTTTCCATGCCGCCTTTGGCGGGATTTACTTTGCCGCAGTATTTGTCCACATCGGCTTTACAGGCTTCAGTCATCTTCTGCGCCGCTTCCCGGTTCTCCTTCGACTCGACCCGACGTCCGCCGATCCTTGTCTCCTGCTCTTTGCAGATGTCGGACAACTCTGTCTCGTGGGCTTCGAGACATTTGAGAACCGACTCTCGATCGGCACCGGCCTTGCCGCAGAATTTGGCGACATCGGCATTGCAGGCGCCGTAGTCAGCGGCCATCGCAGGGGCGCTGAACATAAGACCGATTAGACCCACGGCCGCCATGGCAAGAATGGAAACGAAAGCGCGATTCATATGATCCTCCTTGGTGTTCGGATTTTCTCTCTTAATAGGGCCTGCGCCGCCTCTGGGCAATGGGGATAAAGTTCGAGGTTAATGATAGGCTGCGGCTATCATTGCCGAACGGCGGCCCGCAGGTTTCCGGCCCACAATTAATTTGACAGTGACCGTCAGAAGTTATAGCATTTCCGCCGTGTAACATTACCGAGGTGTACCATGATTAAGAAACACGTTCTTTGGCTCGCTTTTTCAATCTTGCTTCTTGCCGGGTGTGCGGCGCAGTTGAACGTTCCCGTCGCCGATATTCAAGCCCCGCCCGTCAACATACGAAAACAACTTCCCATAAAGGTCGCGGTAGAACTCCCGCCCGAAAGCACCGTTTACACCAGGGCTTCGGGCAGCGGGTCGGTGACGATCCAATCGGGCAGGCTCGTGAGGAAGTTCGCCCAGAACGTCTTTCCCGAGCTCTTCGATGAAGTCACCTTTATAGACGGAAAACCCTATCCCGACGACGTTGACGCTATAGTTATTCCCACAATCGAGAGTTTCAATTTCGACGGCATCCAGGTTGCCTTGGGATTCGGCATGAAATTTAGCGCCAAGATTACGATGAAAGTAACGATGTTGACGGCGCAAGGGATGCGGGTTTGGTCACACGTCGTGAGCGCAACCAAAGAGAGCCACGACGTGGTAAGCCCATACATCCCCGTCGCCGAGTTGGTCGGCGAGGCATCGACCCTGGCCACCGCCGAAGCCATACAGGAAGCGGCCCAGGAGATCGGGTTTGCAAAGGAGGTGACCGATTTCGTCCGCGGCCGGAAGACGCCGCAGGTCGCCGCCACACCAGCACCTCAACCTGCGCCGCCGCAGATAAGCGTG
>JAQULV010000117.1 GCA_028718405.1 Smithellaceae bacterium | reverse complement strand
CTTCCTTTTCAGAGCTGGTCGGATGCTTCCCGATGGCGGCGCCGCGATCGACGGGGGAGGGCATTCCGGCGAGGATGAGGTTCATCAGGGGCGTAATACCGATATTCTTGCTTGCTGATCCGCAGATAACGGGAATGAGCGATCCGGAAAGAACACCCTTGCGGATACCGAGTTCTATCTCTTCAGCGGTGAGCTCTCCCGAGTCGAGGTACTTGTCCATGAGGACCTCGTCGGATTCAGCGATGTCCTCCATAAGGGTCTCTCGGTATTCCTCGGCATCACTCTGAAGGTCGGCAGGGATATCGGTTGTTTTGAAGGTGCCTTTGAGATCGTCGAAGACAAGTGCCTTCATAGCGATCAGATCGATGAGACCGTTGAACTTATCTTCCTTGCCGATGGGGAGAAAGAAGGGGGTGACCTTCTTACCCAAACGATCCTTCACGGAAGCCACGGCCTTGTAGAAATCGGCCCTCTCCCGGTCGGTACGGTTAATAAAGACAAAGCGGGGGAGGTTGAATTCGTCGGCGTATTCCCAGACCACCTCCGTCTGAAATTCGACGCCGCTAACCGCGTCGATGACGACGATCACGCCGTCGATAATGCGCAAGCAGCTTTTCGTATCGTAGGCGAAGTTGGAATCACCGGGGGTGTCGACGATGTTTATCTTGTGTTTTTCCCAGTTGCAGAAGTTGACGGCGGCGCTGATGGAGATGCGGCGTTTCTGTTCTTCCGGCTCGAAATCCATGGAGGAGGTACCTTCATCGACCCTGCCTAATCTCTCGGACTTGCCGGATACGAAGAGCAGGGATTCGCAAAGGGAGGTCTTTCCGGTACCACCATGCCCTACGAATGCCACGTTCCTCAAGGATTTAGAGTCGTACTTAGCCATGGATACTCCTTTCTGCGTCTGGTGCGGACAGAATTATGTGTCGGGGTGTTTAGCTTATTCCCTTCTTTAAAGTCAAGATAATTTGTAATAAATTACCTTTCCAGGCCGGTCTGTGCAAGCACAATTCCGTTGACAGGAATTGCCCCAGACAGTATAAAGACCCATTTCGGATAATGGGTGAGTTTACCCCGGCGGGAGCGAAAAAATCCTATGGGGCAGCACCGGGACATTTAGGGAGTAGAAAGAACAGATGCCGCCTGCGCAGCGAAAAATTAGAAGGGTGTTGATAGCAAATCGGGGCGAGATCGCCGTGCGTATTCTCAGGACGGTCAAGGAACTGGCCTTAGACGCCGTTGTCGTCTATGAGAAGCCCGACAGTGAGGCCTACTATATTCGTCTGGCCGACGACGCGATTATGATCGGCGACGGACCCCGTAAGGATTACCTGGACATCGAGAAGATTCTCTGGGCCGCGCGGAAAAGCGGGGCGGATGCAATCCACCCCGGCTACGGGTTCCTCTCGGAGAACGCCGATTTCTCGCGTGAATGCGAGAAGGCAGGGATCGTCTTCATCGGGCCCCCTCCTGATGTCATTGCGAACCTGGGAAACAAGGTCGTAGCGCGCGGGATCATGGCCAAAGCCGGCATCCCATTTATCCCCGGGACATCCGATCTCCCCTTGGGCGAAAAGGGCGTCGCCATGGCCGTTGCCTTCGGAAAGCAGAACGGTTATCCCATCATGCTGAAGGCTTCCTCCGGTGGAGGAGGACGCGGTATCCGCAAGATCACCTCCGAGGAGGAACTGATCAGGCAGCTACCCATCGCGCGCGCCGAAACGCTTTCGGCCTTCAACGATGAGAACGTTTACGTAGAGAAGTGTATCGAAAGACCCAGGCACGTAGAGATACAGATACTTGCCGATATCCACGGGAACGTGATTCATTTGGGGTCGCGGGACTGCTCCATCCAGCGGCGCCACCAGAAACTGCTGGAGATCGCGCCGGCGGATCTCCCGGAAGACGTGCTGGAAAAGATGTATGCCTGCGCCATCAAGGCCGCCAAAGAAGCGGGCTACATTAACGCTGGCACAGTCGAATTTCTCGTGGACTCCAAAACCAACGAGTTCTGGTTCATGGAGATGAACACGCGCCTCCAGGTCGAGCATACGGTTACAGAGGAGTTGACGGGGGTTGATATTGTCCGCGAACAGATCAGGATCGCCGAAGGCAACGCGATCGATATCCCGAAAGAGAGGGTGAGGCTTCTGGGAAAAGCCGTGCAAGTACGCATCAACGCCGAAGACCCCAAGAACAACTTTATGCCGGAGGGCGGAAAACGCCTGGAGGTCTATCAATCACCGGGCGGTCCGGGCGTGCGGCTCGACGGCGTCGTCTATCAAGGACTCAAAATTCCCATGGAGTATGACTCGCTCATGGTCAAGATGACGATCCGGGGATACGACTGGGAGCAGACGTTGCAGCGCCTGAAGAGGTCGCTGTATGGATTCCTGATCGTCGGTCCAAAGACGACGATTCCCTTTTATCTGGCTATCTGCGACGAACCGGATTTCAAGGCCGGCCGATTCGATACGAGCTACATAGACACGCATCCGGAGTTATTCGATTACCCCGAGACGGAACGCGAAGTGGCGAAGTTGTCGAAGTTGATTGCCGACATCCACGCCCGCAAGATAAATCAATTTGCGTTCTGACGGGTTCGGGAAGACAGGATCGCTATGAAAGAAAAGACGGGCATATACGGAGAGCGGGTGACGCCGCGCGATTTGAAGGAAAAGGGCGTTTCCTCCATCCTGGACAAGGTCCGGACGGCGCAGGGCTACTACGTGACCAACGCCGAGCGGGACCTTTCCCAGTCCGACTTCAAGAACCGGATCATGCCGCACACGCAACTGCTGGTGGCGAAGGAAAGAAACGACGCAGGATTCTTTTCGCTGGAGATTTCGGGCGGCGCCTCGGTGCATGTGGATATGCTGCGCAAGCAGATCAATCCCCTGGAGAAGCTGCAGGTGCTCTCCGCCAATATGCCGGACACGCTGTTTCAGAACCTCTGCCGCGGCATCAACCTTTTCGGTTACCGTCCCTACCCGAAGAACGTAATCCAGCTGACGGTGAGGAGTTTCGCCCGCTACGTGCATGTCTGGCGCGTTTTCGACTTTCTCAATTACATCCCCAACATGGTCACCGTCTGCGAAGAAGTGAAAGCGGCGGGACGTATCTTGGAGCCGGCGATCTGCTTCTCGACAGGGCCGGAACACACCGATGACTATTACGTCAAAAAAGTGGGAGAGCTCCTCGATGTCACCGGTGAGGAGATCATCCTGTGCATCAAGAACCATGGAGGGTTGGGGACTCCCGGACGGATCGGGAGTTTGGTTAAGGCCATCCTGGATAGGTATCCTGAGCTGATCATCCACTACCACGGTCACAACACCGACGGTGCCGACATCGGTCGTATCATCGAAGCCGTGCGCAACGGCGCCAAGATCGTCGATGCTGGCGATCACGCGCTGACAGGTTTCTACGGACCACCCCCCATCGGGACCGTCGTTGATATCCTGGCTGAGTATGGCTTCCAGGCAGTGGGACTCAACCGTCAGGCAATAAACGACACCTCCAACAAACTGAGGCCGGAGCGCGAACATTACCGTGACTTCGAATCGCAGTTCTTCGGCTTCGATCCCACAGTGCAGGTCCACAAACTCCCCGGCGGGGCCACCGGCTCCAGCTTCGAGCAGGCCGTGAAAGGAGAATTCCTTCATCTAATGTCGGAGATTCTGCAGACGGAACTGCCCCGCGTTCACAAGGAACTGGGGAATTGGTGGAGCGTCACGCCGGGCTCGCAGATCTTATGGACGACGGCGGCCAATAACGTCCTGAAAGGCGCTCGTTACCAGGACGCGAGCGACGATCTGAGAAACCTCATGTTGGGCCGCTACGGCGAGCTTCCCTTTTACCGGCCCGATGGCGAGATCTATCGCGCCGTCTTCGGTCCCGACTGGGAGAGGATCGTCGAGCGCGACTACGGTTATCAGAAGATCGAGGACATCGACCTGGCCGTAGAGAAGAAAGTCCTGGAGCACAGGTTGGGGCGGGAGGCGACGGAAGACGAGTTGGTCTTGTATCTGCAACACCCCAACGACGCCGTGGCCTACCTGAAGTTTGAAGAGAAGTACGGCAAGACCTGGGTCTTGCCGCCTCAGGTGTGGCTGAAGAAGGGTGGTTTCAACCAGGGCGAGAAGTTTGAATTCCTCGATGCCTATGGCAAGAGCCATTCCATCGAGATCGGCCCGCAACGCCGAACGACGGCGGGCGACGCCGTTACATACCTGGTCATTGACCACCATCCGGAGCCGATCCTCACGGAATTGGAAGTGGAAGAGGGGCAGGTAAAGAGAAAGGCAGCGCTTTCCATCAAAGAGATCGAGGCGCTCGCAAAAACGGGCGATGTTCGTTCGCAGATCATCGGAACCGTCAACGAGATTCCCGTTTCCGAAGGAGAGGAGGTTTCCGCCGGGCAGGTCGTAATTGTCCTGGAAGCCATGAAGATGCTCAACAACGTTGTTGCCGAGGTGAGCGGCAAGGTGACCGAGATCAACGTCGCCCCGGGGGACAAGATCGAGGTGGGCGAGCCGCTTTTGACGATAAAGATGGATTGAGAGACGCGCTTTTCGCTCGGTCGCCGATCCATATCGATAGGGGAAGAAGGAAAACAAGTGTTCGAAGCAATACTAAAGAAGATAGTAGGTAGCAAAAACGACCGTGAATTGAAACGTCTGTCACTCATCCTGGATGAAATCAATGCCCTTGAGAAAGACGTTGTTAACCTGAGCGACGAAGCGCTGGCGGGGAAGACTCCTTATTTCAAAGAGAAACTTGCCGGCGGTGCCACGCCTGATGACATCTTGCCCGAGGCCTTTGCCGTTGCTCGTGAGGCTGCCAAAAGAGCATTGGGCATGAGGCCTTTCGATGTTCAAATCCTGGGCGGACTGGTACTGCACGAAGGCAAGATCGCCGAGATGAAGACGGGCGAGGGAAAGACGCTCGCCGCTACTCTCCCCCTGTACCTCAACGCTTTGACCGGCAAAGGCTGTCATCTCGTTACTGTCAACGATTACCTGGCAAAGCGCGACGCCGAGTGGATGGGCCCCATCTACAACTTCCTCGGCCTCACGGTGGGGATCATTGTCCACGGCCTGGACGACGACGAGAGGCGCGTAGCGTACGGCGCCGATATCACCTACGGGACGAATAACGAATTCGGGTTCGACTACCTAAGGGACAACATGAAGTTCAACCTGGAAGATTACGTCCAGCGGGACTTCCATTACGCCATCGTCGACGAGGTGGACTCTATTCTCATCGACGAGGCGAGGACGCCGCTCATCATCTCGGGTCCATCGGAAGAATCGACGGACAAATATTACCGGGTGAATCAGGTGATCCCCAGGCTGCGCAAGGAGCAGGACTACGTCGTCGACGAGAAGAGCCGGACGGTCGTCCTGACGGAAGAAGGCGTCGCCCGCCTGGAGAAGGCCCTGAACGTACCCAACCTCTACGAGCCTCAGAACATGGAGACGCTGCATCACGTGAACCAGGCCTTGAAGGCCCACACGCTGTTCAAGCGCGACGTC
>JAQULV010000116.1 GCA_028718405.1 Smithellaceae bacterium | reverse complement strand
GAATCCGTGGCTGAGCTAGTATCTATGCATTTCACACCCCACCGATGCAATATATAGTTGACATAGTCAATGATCTATGCAACTATACCTCCCATGAAGACCGAGAAGCAAACCGATGCTGCAGCCCTCCAACATGCCGGCAATGAACCACACTTGCTGCGCGAGATCGTGAGAACCCACCAGGTGATGATGATGGGGTTTTCACGCGCCATAGGTATGCCGGCATCGCGGCTGGCGATAATGCGCATCCTTGCCAATGCCTTGCCGGACGACATAGGTATCATGGATCTGGCGCAGCGGCTTGGGATCAATGCGGCGGCGGTGACCCGCCAAGTGAAGGATATGGAAGAAGCGGGCCTTATTCGACGACGGTTAGATATGAGAGACGGGAGACGCAGTTATGTGAAGCTCTCGTCAAAAGGGTTGAGGGCTTTTAAAGGCATTCACAACCGCAGCCATGAGTTGGAACGTTCACTGACCTCGGTAATCGGCCGCGAGAAGATGATACAGGCTGCTGAGGTGTTGGTCAAGTTGCGACAGTTCATTGCCGATTTGCGGTGAAGAACTCCGGGAGGTTATTATGGAGAAGAAAAAACAGAGGTTCAACACCCGAGCATTTGTCGCCCTGATGGTCGCGACAAGCGGAGTCAGTTTGCCGATCACGGGAATAGCTAACCATTTATATGGATTTTCAAGTATGACAGTTGCGCGACACGTTTGGATGGCTGCACACAATGTGCTCGGCCTTTTGTTCGTCATCTTCTCGATCTGGCATGTCATCATCAACAGGAAGGCATTTTGGAATCACTTGAGAGGCTCGGCCGCACATGTTTCACTCATGAGTCGTGAGGCGGTGCTGGCGGGGGCAGTTCTAGCAGTTATTCTGCTGATTTTTATCGGCCATGCTTTCCACGCAGGATGAAAGAATATCATCCGGCGCAGGAAGCTCCAGACGCGTCAGTTAGTGTCTTCCGGCAGTTGGTTTCTCTTGTAAAACTTTTGTAAAACCCAGCAACGGCGTTGCATTCCCGCGGTAGTGCCCTTATGCTGACCTGCGAGCGAAGCGGTACGAAAACGCAACGGAGGGAAACGCCAATGTACTATACAGTATTCGATACGCCTGTCATAAGGACTATCGCACGCTGTTTTTCCGTGTTTATGCTCAAGGTGATGGGGTGGCGGACCGCAGGCCGACTGCCGGACATCCCCAGGTTTGTCCTGATTGTTGCCCCGCATACGTCCAACTGGGACTTCCTTATTGGTTTCTTCGCGGCCTTCGCCCTCAGGGCCAAGGTCTACTGGATGGGAAAGGCCTCCCTGTTCCGTTTCCCCTTTGGCAGTGTGGTGAAGTGGATGGGTGGAATCCCCATCGACCGTTCCAAGTCGAACGACACCGTGAAACAGACGATCGCGCAGTTCTTCAGGCACGAGAAGCTCATCATCGCGATTCCTCCCTCCGGCACCCGCAAGAGGGTCAAGGAATGGAAAACGGGATTCTACTATATATCGCGAGGCGCCGGTGTTCCAATCGTTCTCGGGTTCATCAACTACAAAAACAGGACCGCTGGTTTCGGTCCCGTCTATGTTCCAGTGGGAGATATTGAGACCGACATGAGAGAGATACAGGCCTATTACGCCGATATCCAGGGGAGGTATACGGCATAAGGAAATTATGCGTAACTACCGGCGGTGAGATTTAGGTAGGTCCCTTTCCACATTAGTTCTGTTAGCGTCTGGCGTAGCTCCAAGAAGAAACAAAACCCTGAGGTTGTAGAAGGACGTTTTATTCCTTTTGTTGGATCGGAACATGCCTAGGCGGTGGTGCGAAAGCTGCTGCCCAAAAGGTTTCGCAGTCTAGATAATTAAGCTTGACATTCCGGTAAGGGGAGGCTATGCATTTGCATCTGGTAAGACCAGTTGCCAGCAGGCCAATCAGCAAAGGAGAAAAGGACATGTCGGATTTTGATATCATTGTGAGCGGTGCGGGCTTCGGGGGGCTCTCGGCAGGTGCGCAGTTGGCCAAGAACGGACGTAAGGTCCTGGTGCTTGAACAGGCGGAGCGTGTGGGAGGTTGTTGTTCGACATACGAACAAAATGGTTTCCGGTTCGATATCGGCGCCTCCATCGTCGAAGCGCCTGAGCTGCTGAACCGTGCCTTTTCCCGTCTGGGTACGACCCTGGAAAAGGAAGTCGACCTCATCGAATGCGATCCCATCTATACGGTCATCCTGTCCGACGGTAGTCGCATGACGATTCCCAAATCGCTGACCGGTACTGAGGAGGCGATTCGGGCGATCGATCCCCGGGACGTAGAAGGGTGGAGAAGATACGCTACGCTGATGGACAATTTTCGGAATACGCTCAACGATTTCTTCACGAGTCCGGTTGTGCGGTTCTCCGACATGGCGAAGATAGTTAAGAACTCGCCCGCCATGCTCAAGTACGGCTCACTATTTGCGTCGAGCTACCAGGACGTCCTGAACAAATACTTTAAGAACGATAAGGTCAAAGAGTCACTGGCCTACCAGACGTTTTTCATCGGACTGCCGCCGGAACTGGCCCCGGGGATATTTGCCGTGATACCTTTCCAGGAACACGACGGGCTATATTACGTGCGGGGCGGCATGATCGGCATCCCGGAGGCATTGCGGCGCTGCGGGGAAAGGGCCGGCATGGAGGTTCGGCTCAACGCCAAGGTCAAGAAGGTGCTGATCCGTAAAAAGCGGGCCGTCGGTGTTGAGCTTTCCGACGGTACCGAGATATCCTCTAACGTCGTGGTCTCCGACATCAACGCCAAGACCCTCTACCTGGACCTGATTGGTGCGGAGCAGCTGCCCTGGCTCGCCCGGGTCGGTGTCAAAAGCTACGAAACGGCCATGGCCGTGCCGATGCTCTACCTCGGCGTGAACTATCAACCTCCGCTGAACTCTCATCACACCCTGGTTACCACACCTATGGAGGAGATGAACGACTTCTGGTGGAGTGACTACCGCACCGGCGGCTTTACGAGACGGCAGTTCGCAATCATTAGTTGGACGTCGCAGTCAGACCCGCACCTTGCTCCGGCTGGTAAGCACGTCCTCATCTTGACATTGCCGCCATCCCTGCGCACTTGCGGACGGAAAAGCTGGGATGAGGCAAAGCCCGAAATGATAGAAAAGTATATAGATTACTACTCGAAGCGCTGTATCCCCGGTCTGAAGGACCATATCGAGGTGGCGGAACTGGCCACCCCGCTTGACTTCGAGCGGCGACTCGGGACGCCGGATGGAGCGATCTATGCCCTGCGACAGGACATGATGAACGAAACTGTATTCCGGCCGGCGGCGAAATCCAGATCAATTGCCGGTCTCTACCTTGTCGGCGCCTCCACCCATCCAGGCGGTGGTGTACCGACAACGATTGCGTCCGGCATCGTTGCCACGGACCTGATTGAAAGATACGAAGGCAGGTAGACAGCGTCCGGATGTTGTGGCTGTCAACTATGTTCCCAAAGAGCTGCAATTGAACAAAGCAAAGGAGAAGAAGATGGGAAAGATAATACTTGCGGTTATTGTTGTGGCCTTGGTGTTCTGGTACGTATGCATGCCGGTGTCCAAGAAGCGTTTCCTCAAAGAGTTATTAAGGCAGGTCCCTTACCTTATTCCGCGCTACTTCGTTTAAGGAGGTCGTCCTATGTCCGACTATGACGTGGTGGTGATCGGTGCGGGAAACGGCGGCATTTCAGCTGCGGCCCTGCTGGCAAGACAAGGGCGGAAGGTATTGGTGCTCGAACAGAGTGCGTCAATCGGCGGGTGCTGTTCGACCTTCGAGAAAAATGGCTACAAATTCGATGTGGGAGCTTCGATTGTCGAGGTCATAAAACCGATTGAGATGGCTTTTGCCAAGCTCGGCACCACCTTCCAGAGGGAGGTCGACCTCATCGAGTGCGATCCGGTTATGACGATCATCGACCGGGATGGCAGCCGCATCACCTATCCCCGTTCCATCGACGCCACCGCCGAGGTGATTTCGTCCTTCTCGCCCGCCGACGGCAAACGCTGGTACAAGTTCGTGGATCTGATGCGCGAGTTCACCGAGGTGGCACTTAACGCGTTCTTTCCACAACCGGCCGACACTCTCGCGGATGTGGCGAAGATGGTGGCCAAGGATCCCCGGTTTCTGAAGTTTCTGCCCCTGTTCATCAATTCCTACCAGGACATCATGGAGAAGTACTTCAAGGATGAACGGGTTCTGAAGACGATGGGATACCAGTCCCTTTACTTCGGGCACCCACCGGCCATGATCCCCGGCATGTTCGCGCTTATCCCCTATACGGAACATCTCGGCGTGTATTATCCCCGAGGCGGCATGATCCAAATCCCCGAAGCCTTCCGGCGCTGTGGCGAAAAACTGGGCATGAAGGTGATGTTCAACACCCGCGTGAAGAAGGTCGTTGTTCGGGACCGGAGGGCTCAGGGCGTCGTGCTTGCAGACGGCACCGAGATCACAGCGAAGGTCGTAGTCTCCAACATCAACGCCCGCACGCTCTACCTGGACCTGATTGGCGAGGAGCATCTGCCCGGCCTGGTAAGAACGGGTATCAAGAGCTACAAGTATTCCAAGGGTGTTCCCATGATCTACGTGGGGCTCGACTATTCACCGCCGCTCGATTCCCATCACAGTCTCATTGCCGTGACGCCAAAAGGAGTAAATGACTACTGGTTCAACAATGTAGAAAAGGGCGTCCTGCCGAAGGACAACTTCGGCCTCATCTGTTGGCCGACCCACGCGGATAAATCGCTTGCGCCCGAGGGCCATCATGTTCTAAATTTAATCCCCGAGGGTTTTTACAGACTGGCGGGCACGAACTGGGACGAGGAAAAACCTCGCTTCGTCGACCGCACGCTGACGGCTCTGGAAAAATTCGCCATCCCGGGCTTGAGAGACCACATCAAGGTACTGGAGTGTACGTCGCCTCTGGACTTTGAACGCCGACTCCTATTGCCCGAAGGGGCGATATACGCCCTGCAGCAGGATCTGCCGGCGGCGGCAGTGTTTAGACCCAACGCCCGTTCACGGGCGATAAAGGGCCTTTATCTGACCGGCTCGTCAACCCATCCGGGCGGCGGAGTGCCGACGACAATCGCCTCGGGCTTGATCGCCTCCAACCTGATAGAGAGATACGAACCGTAAGAGAAGGTATGAAAGAATTTCTTACACCGTTGAAGACGGAAAGCCTCAAGGAGGTGTTCATCTCGCGCTTCGAAGGACTTATCCTCTCGGGTAAGTTCTCCATAGGGCAGAAGCTGCCGTCCGAGCGGGAGCTTGCTTTGCAGCTCGGGGTAAGCCGCCCCGTGGTGCATGAGGGCTTGGTCGACCTCGCGTCGAAAGGGCTCGTCACCCTGAAACCGCGCGCGGGAGCGGTCGTCAGTGATTACCGCAGGGAAGGATCAATCACGCTGCTCAACTCATTGCTCAACTACCATCAAGGAAGGTTGAGTCCGGAGATCCTTAAGGGGATGGTAGACATGAGAAGGCTGCTGGAGACGGAGACGGCGCGTCTCGCGGCGGTAAATAGGAC
>JAQULV010000115.1 GCA_028718405.1 Smithellaceae bacterium | reverse complement strand
CACTGTCTAACAAATTCGCACTAATTGCGTGCGCCCAATACAGTGTGAATGATTACAAGGAAAATCCAAGGAAGGATAAGAACTACCTCTGTAACGTGGGATTTGATTACAATATCCAGACTTGGATGAAAGCGTCCATCGCTTACAAGTAGAACAAGAAAGACACTAACTTCCCCACTATCGACCCGGATGAATCAATAGCTTTTGACGACTCTCAAATTATGGCAGGTCTCTACATAGCCTACTAGAACAGCCTCTCGATCACAAAGAAAAAGGGGGTAAGTTTTACCCCCTTTTTCTTTGTTTTGTGCTTGCAATTTCCAGCTATTAAGTTTAAGAAAGACTTCTTCGAATTCCCTGATTCGGGAAGGCGCGATCTTAATGGTGGAAGAGGAATTCAATTGTATGGTCTTTCTTTCAAAAGCTCTTGTTCGTAACTGTAGGTTTTACTCCATCTTCTATTTCTCGCTGGCAATTATGTTGGCTTTTCTCACTTCGTGCGGAGGTAACAACGTCGTTACCATCACAGAAGTTCAGAATCCCGCCCAAGTTCTAAAGAAAGAGGATCTGGCTAAGTTACAAGAGATCAAAAAGAGTGTCGCCAGCGCCAAAGGTGATGAAGGGTTGAGCACTATCCTTCAGAAAACTCCCACGATGACTGTAGCACAGTATCTGACGGAACATCCTGAGGCTCGCGAATCTATCGGTACAGATTATCATATCGGTCCTTATGACGTTCTGAACATTTCAGTGTACGGCGAGAAAGATCTTTCCAGCGAGTCCAACCGTGTCTCGGGAGATGGTTACATATCCTTTCCCCTGATCGGCCGTGTGAAGGTGGCCAATCTGACGGCGTCACAGGTGGAAGAACTTATTTCATCTAAGCTCGAACAGGGACAATATCTTTACAACGCTAATATCTCTGTCATGGTTACTGGCTATGAGAGCAAGAAGTACTCTGCCCTTGGTGCACTTAAGACCCCTGGCAATTACCCGCTGCAACCTAACGAGCGGGTGTTGGACGGCATATCCAAGGCAGGAGGGATAGACAACAGCGATGCCGGGGAAAGGCAGGAAGCGTTTATAATTAGGACCCTTAATATCGGCCAACAGAATGAACAAAAAATATTGATTAAGATCGATCTTCAAAACCTCCTTAAAGGAAATGATCAAATATCAAACATCGTCCTTGCGGATCGAGACGTAATCTACGTTCCCAAGGCTGATTTCTTCTATATCATTGGACAGGTTAAGAACCCCGGCTCCTACACTTTCAACAAGAAAGACGTCACCATCGTGGAAGCGATAAGCATGGCCGGCGGTTTCACGCCTATAGCCGCTCGCAGCAAAACCAGGATCGTCCGGCTTGAAAATAGCGCGCAGAAGATATACGAGGTAGATGTGGACGCAATCACGAAGGCGGGTAAGATTAGCAACGCTATACCCATCAAACCCAATGACCTAATCGTAGTACCGGAGAGTTTCTTTTAAAATGGAAATCAACGATAAGCAAATCAACCTAGAAGATTATCTACGCGTCGTCATAAAGCACAGATGGACAATACTGACGGTCTTCGCCGTCGTATTCATATCAGTCCTAATTTATTCATTTACAGTGACGCCGATCTATAGAGCTTCAACCCGGTTGCTCGTTGAGAGATCCAATCCGGTCCTTTTTGGTCAGGAAGTGCTTACCGCAGATGTATTTTCCCAAGACTATTATCAGACCCAATACAAGATTATTGAGAGTCGGGCTCTGGCGCGCGAGGTAATTAATAGGCTGCACCTGGACCAGAATGAAGAATTTGTTCCCAAGCGAAAAGGAAGTCTTCTCGGCGGCATTGCTTCCTCCATCAAAGGTGTCATTGCTGCAGTAGGAGGATTATTCAACTCGGGTGAAACCGTCAGTCGTCCCCCCAAGATCATCTATGAACCTGATTCGCCGCTGGTCACCTCCTTCTCCAACCGCATAGCGGTGACGCCCATACGTAACACCCGTCTGGTTGATGTGAGTTTTGAAGCGAAGAATCCGTTCCTCGCCGCCAAGATTGCGAACACGATCGCTCGTGCCTACATAGACCTTTCTTTAGAAACGAAACTTAAAGGCATACAGGAGACCGTCCTTTGGCTCGATGATCAGGTAGCGCGGGAGAAAGGGAAGGTCGCGGCAACTGAACAGGCCCTACTTCGCTACAAGGAGCAGCACGGTATCATCACTGATTTTTCCACGGATGTGGAAAGCATAACCGCTCAGAAATTAGCCGCACTAAACGCTCAGGTCATCGATGCATCGGCGAAGCGTGTCGAAGCCGAGACCCGCTACCGCCAAGCATCTGAACTGCTCAAGAACCCCGACACGCTGGATTCCGTTCCGGCAGCAATGAGCAGCGAGATTATCTCCGAAATTAAGAAGCTAGAGGTCGATGCTTACAGAAGGATGTCGGAACTGTCCGACCGTTACGGCGCCAGGCATCCCCAGATTATTTCGATCCAGCACGAGATCGACAGTCTGGAAGGGAGGAAAACTAAAGAGGTAAGAAGGATCATCGATTCTTTAAATAACGAATACCAAGTGGCTTTGGCTAGAGAACAATCATTAAGGGGAGAATTGAACCGGCAAAAGGCCGAGGCTCTGAACCTCAATCAAAAAGCAATAGACTATAGCGTTCTGAAGCGTGAGGCAGACACTACCAAGGAAATGTACGACCTTCTGATCAAGCGTTTCAAAGAAACGTCCGTTGCCGAAGATATTAAGATGGCAAACATCAGGATTGTCGATTTTGCGGAAATCCCAAAGTCACCTGTGAAACCCAAAAAGGCACAGAATATCCTCCTTGCTGTCATCGTAGGTCTTTCCTTAGGTGTAGGACTGGCGTTCTTCATCGAATACATAGACAACACAATCAAGATACCTGATGATATCAAGCAACATCTTCCTGATGTGCCGTATCTTGGTCCTGTACCGGCTATATCTTCAAGCAACGCCGACAACCCTGACGTTGAGAGAAGACCTGAAGATGATCTTATCACCGTCGCCTCGCCGAAATCGACGGCCAGCGAATCATACCGTGGTATCCGGACGGGAATTCTCTTTTCCTCCGCCGACACTTCGCCCCAGTTGCTTCTTGTGACTAGTGCCGGCCCTCACGAAGGGAAGACCATCACCGCTGCGAATCTGGCCGTGACGATGGCTCAGGCGGGAAGTAGGGTCCTTGTCATCGATTGCGATATGCGCAGGCCCAGATTGCACAAGGTCTTCTCAGAGAACAGGGATAAAGGGATGTCAAATATCCTCGTGGGTGCCTGTAATCTCGAAGATGCCGTCATGAAGACGACCATACCTAACATCGACATCATTACTTCAGGGCCGATACCGCCAAATCCCTCAGAAATACTGGGTTCACACCGTATGACCGATTTTCTTTCGAAGGCCAGGGAAACATACGAACGCATCATCATCGATTCGCCCCCAATTACTGCCGTAACCGATGCCGCTGTTCTCTCACAGTACGTGGATGGCGTAGTTCTGGTAATAAGATCGGGCGAGACCCATCGCGAGGTTATCAAGAACGGCATCGCGCAGCTTAGATCCGTCAACGCTCACATCTTGGGAGCGGTCCTGAATGGCGTGGAAATGGGAAGCGACAGCTACTACTATTACCAGTACTACTATTATTATTACGGCGAAGACGGCGAGAAGAAGAAGCACATTCGCAGAAAGAAGAGATCAAGGAGCCGCTACAGCGATGATTCAATGCGTACATAAGAAATAACGCGCAGAGAATATTTCCCAAGTTGGTGGATGAGAAGCGGGGCCGTTAATTCTGGCCCCGCTTTTTTATTGATTCGTTACCTCGAAGGCGTTTTCAATGTGTTCAATCAAAGGCCCGTTCTGAGCCATCACAATCGCCAAGACATCGAAGCGCGCGTCGATATCCCGCAGCCCGTTTTCGCTAAGATAATTGAGGGCGACGTGAGAGAGCTTCTTCTGTTTGTCTGCGCCAACAGCAAGTTGGGGCGCGCCGAACTCATCGCCGCGGCGGCTCTTCACCTCAACGAAGACCAGACATTGACCGTCCCAAGCAATAATGTCAACCTCACCGAACACACAACGATAGTTACGGGTGACGATTCTGAAGCCCTTCTTTTTCAAGAAGCGCACTGCTGTATCCTCGCCTTTCTTTCCCGTCTCGATACCGGTTCCCATATAACGGATACCTCTCGCAGGACCGCAGATCGCCGTTGGCTAGATGAATTCCAGCTCCGCCGTGGCGTACACGGCCTCATCCTTAAATTGGAATGATCTTCGGTGCAGTTTACAGTATCCATAGTCTCTTAAGGCGTCTCGATGCTCGGCGGTGCCGTAACCCTTGTTCTTGATGAAGTTGTACTGCGGAAACTGACGATGGTAAATCTCCATAATCCTGTCTCGGGAGACCTTCGCTACGATGGACGCAGCGGCAATGGAAACGCTCCGACAATCACCCTTGACAATCCTCTCTTGAGGGATTTCCAGCGCGACAAAGCTCGTCCCGTCGATCAGGAGGTAATCAGGGCAAGAAGAGAGATTCAACACTGCCTCTCTCATCGCCATAAGGGCGGCCTGAAGGATATTGACTTCATCTATGACGGAGGGCTCGATAACGCCGATACCCACTGATAGGGCGTCTTCGGAGATGACACCATAGAGATGATCTCGTCTTTGCGGGGATAATTGTTTGGAATCGTTGATCTCGGGGTTCTTATAGCCTGAAGGCAGTATGACGGCGGCGGCGACAACGGGGCCTGCTAAGGGTCCTCTGCCCGCCTCATCGATACCGGCTATGAGCCGATATCCTCTGCGGCGGGCATTCCTCTCGAAGTTGTACATGGCTTGACCATTTGACGCGCGCATGGCAGCCACCTTGTTTGGCGAGGCGGGTGCTGATAGTCTTACGATTTGCCCTGCTCTTTGATCCGGGCCTTCTTACCGACAAGGTTTCTCAGATAATAGAGACGTGAGCGTCTCACCTTGCCGCGCGTGATAACCTCGATTCGATCGATGACCGGCGAATGAATGGGGAATGTTCTTTCTACGCCCACGCCGTACGATATCTTCCTCACGGTGAAGTTAGAGCGGACGTTTCCGCTCCGCTTCCGGATAACGACCCCTTCAAAGGCCTGGATGCGCTGTTTCTGACCCTCAATGATCCGCACGTATACTCGAACAGTATCGCCCGTCTTGAAGTCGGGAATATCGCCACGCATCTGCTCCTTCTCGATGATTTCAATGGGATTCATGATGACAACTTCCTCCTATATATTGCAGTTCTTCTTATTATGTCTATTGAGCCTGCGGCGGACTTACTCCACCGATTCCTTCAGGGCATCCACGATATCCTCGTCCTCCGGAGTGAGCCCCGCTTTATCTATTAAGTCCGGCCGGCGCGCGAACGTTCTTCGCAATGATTCGATGCGACGCCAGTAATTTATATCTTTATGGTTCCCGGAGAGCAAGACTTCGGGAACTCTCCACCCTTTGTATTCCGCCGGCATCGTGTAATGAGGATATTCCAACAGTTCCGTAGAAAAAGAATCGTCCCTCGCTGATTCGCTGTTACCTAGGACATTCGGAATTAAACGGGATA
>JAQULV010000114.1 GCA_028718405.1 Smithellaceae bacterium | reverse complement strand
CGCACTGGACGAGGTGGTCCGCGAGTATCCGGTCATGCTGAACCGCGCTCCGACGCTGCACAGGCTGGGCATCCAGGCCTTCGAGCCGGTCCTCATCGAAGGGAAGGCGATCCAGCTGCATCCCTTGGTTTGCGCTGCCTTCAATGCCGACTTCGACGGCGACCAGATGGCCGTCCATGTGCCCCTTTCCATCGAGGCCCAGGCCGAGGCGCGAGTCCTCATGATGTCGACCAACAATATCCTGTCGCCGGCGAACGGAAAGCCGATCATTATCCCCAGCCAGGACATCGTCTTGGGTATCTACTATCTGACCAGGTCCAGGTCGTCCGCGAAGGGCGAGGGAATGGTTTTCTCGGGCCCCGAAGAGGTGAGATCCGCCCTGGATAGCCAGGCGGTCGAACTCCACGCCCGTATCAAGGTCCGGATCGGCGGCGAGCTGAAAGAGACGACCGTCGGACGCGTCGTCCTGTACGAGACGGTCTTCGAGATCGTTCCGGGCGGGATGCCCTTCGATCTGCTCAACAAGGTGATGAACAAGAAGGAGTTGGCGGCGCTGATCGATTACTGCTACCGTACCAACGGAGACAAGGCGACCGTCATCCTGGCGGACAGGCTCAAGGACCTTGGTTTCCGCTACGCCACCGTTTCGGGTGCCTCCTTCGCCGTCCAAAACATGGTAGTCCCCGACAACAAGAAAGACATCGTTTCCCGAGCGGATAAGGACGTTTTGAAGATCCAGAAACAGTATATGGACGGTCTCATCACCGACGGTGAACGTTACAACAAGGTCATCGACATCTGGGCCCAGGCCACCGAGAAGATCGCCGCCGAGATGCTCACCGGCATCGAGACGGAGGAGATCGTCGACAACAACGGGAAGACGAAGGCCATCGAGAGCTTCAACCCCATTTACATGATGGCCGACTCCGGAGCCCGCGGTAGCGCCGTGCAGATCAGGCAGCTGGCCGGTATGAGAGGTCTTATGGCGAAGCCCTCGGGCGAGATCATCGAGACACCCATTACCGCCAACTTCCGGGAGGGGCTGACGGTTCTGCAGTACTTCATCTCGACCCACGGCGCCCGCAAGGGTTTGGCCGATACGGCCTTGAAGACGGCCAACTCCGGTTACCTGACGAGACGTCTTGTCGATGTGGCGCAGGACTGCATCATCACCGAGGAGGACTGCGGCACTATCGACGGAATATTCGTTTCGGCGTTGATGGAAGGCGGCGAGATCATCGAGACCGCCGGCGAGCGTGTCTTGGGTCGTGTGGCACTGCAACAGATTGATGATCCCTTTACGGGGGAAACGTTGGTCAAAGCCAACGAGGGGATCGATGAAACGCTGGCGGAGAAGATCGACCGCGCCGGTATCGAGATGGTTAATATCCGCTCCGTTCTCACCTGCAAGTCCAAGTACGGCGTCTGCGCCATGTGCTACGGGCGTGATTTGGCCAGAGGGCACATCGCCAACATCGGCGAGGCGGTGGGTATCATTGCGGCCCAGTCGATCGGCGAGCCAGGCACGCAGCTCACGATGAGAACCTTCCATATCGGTGGTACGGCCAAGTTCGAGGAACATTCAACCCTCGAGTCGCGGCACGACGGGACCTTGAAGTTTGTGAACCTCCACGTCGTTCCCACTAAGGGCGGCGACCTGGTGGTTATGAACAGAAACGGCGAAATCCACGTCTTGGATGAGCAGCAGCGCAGCCGCGGCAAATATCCGGTTCCTTATGGTGCCCATCTGAAGCGCAAGGAGAAGAGCACCGTATCGCGCGGTGATCTTATCGCCGAGTGGGATCCCTTCTCGATTCCGATCCTGGCCGAAGTGGACGGCGAGATCAAGTTCGGTGACATCATCGAGGGAAAGACGATGCAGGAGCAGGTCGATGAGGTAACCGGCCTCTCCCGGAAGGTCATCGTGGAGTTCAAGGGGACGGATCTTCGGCCGCGCATCTCTATCAAGGACAGCAAGGGCAAGACAGCCAAGGTGCCCGGTTCCAATTCCGTCGCAAGGCATCTGCTTTCCGTGGGCGCCAATATCGTCGTTTCGGAAGGCGACGAAGTGAATGCCGGAGATATCATCGCCAAGATACCACGGGAGACGACCAAGACCAAGGATATCACGGGTGGTCTTCCCCGGGTGGCCGAGCTCTTCGAGGCCCGCAAACCCAAAGAATACGCCGTGATCAGCGAGATCGACGGTGTCGTTTCCTATGGGAAAGACGCCAAGGGCAAACGCAAGGTGATCATCACTCCCGAGATCGGAGAGGAAAAGGAATATCTGATCCCCAAAGGCAAGCATGTGAGCGTCCAGGAAGGCGACAGGATCATCGCTGGAGAGGCGCTGATGGATGGAGTGAACAACCCCCATGACCTGCTTTCGATCAAGGGTGAGAAGGAACTGGCCCGGTATCTGGTTGACGAGGTCCAGGAGGTCTATCGACTCCAGGGTGTGAAGATCAACGATAAGCACATGGAGGTTATCGTCCGCCAGATGCTGAGAAGGGTCAAGGTCAAGGATCCCGGCGATACCGCGTTCATCTCCGACGAGCAGGTGGAGAAGTACCGCTTCCAGGAAGAAAACGCCCGGGTCGCCGCCGACGGTGGCCGGCCGGCCGTGGGGGAGACGGTCCTGCTCGGCATTACGAAGGCGTCGCTCTCCACGCAGAGCTTCATCTCGGCGGCCTCTTTCCAGGAGACCACGCGGGTCCTGACCGAGGCGGCCATGGCCGGCAAGACCGACTATCTCCGCGGGCTTAAGGAGAACGTCATCATGGGACGCCTGATCCCGGCGGGGACGGGGCTTTCCATGTACCGCAAGCTCGGCATAGCGACGGCCGCCGATCACGAGGCTTTGCCGGAAACGGACGAGGAAGAGCCGAAAGAAGGCGAGAAATTACTTGACATAGAAGCTACTAATTGATAGTTAAGCCAGCTTCGTACTGGTTTTGCGATTGTGTAGAACGTCACGTGGGAGGATGAATGCCTACTATTAATCAGTTAGTCCGCAAAGGTAGGGCCAAGGTGGTCAAGAAGACGGCGACGCCGGCACTTTCCGGCTCACCGCAGCGCAGAGGGGTTTGTGTGAGGGTCTATACGACGACCCCGAAGAAACCTAACTCCGCTTTGAGAAAAGTGGCCAGGGTCCGTCTGACCAGCGGTTACGAGGTGACTTCGTACATCCCCGGTGTGGGACACAACCTTCAGGAACATTCCGTGGTTCTCATCCGGGGCGGCAGGGTCAAGGACCTCCCCGGCGTACGTTATCATATCATCCGTGGAACTCTGGATACGGTGGGCGTTCAGAACCGTAAGCAGGGAAGATCGAAATACGGCGCCAAGAAGCCGAATTAATACGGGGAAGGAACGATGCCAAGAAGAAGGGAGATAGCGAAAAGGGAGATACTGCCCGATCCCAAGTTCAACAACAAGATGGTGGCCAAGTTCATCAACTGCCTCTTCACCAGGGGCAAGAAGAGCACCGCTGAATCCATCCTCTACGGGGCCTTCGAGATCATCGAGAAGAAGACCCATGAACCCCCCGTTGAGCTTTTCGAAAAAGCCTTAAATAACGTAAAACCCGTAATCGAGGTCAAATCAAGAAGAGTCGGCGGCTCCACTTACCAGGTGCCGACGGAAGTCCCGTCTTCCAGAAGAACCGCCTTGGGAATTCGCTGGTTGATCACCAACGCCCGTGACCGCTCGGAAAAGACGATGCGCGAGAAACTGGCGGGTGAGCTGATCGATGCGGCCAACAACAGAGGCGCCGCTATAAAGAAGAGGGAAGCGGTCCACAAGATGGCCGAGGCCAACAAGGCCTTTGCCCATTACAGGTTCTGACACCCTCTCGATTTTCTGAGGGAGCGGCCGTGGGACGCACTGTTTCCCTAGAGTTGGTTCGCAATATCGGTATCATGGCCCACATCGATGCCGGGAAGACGACCACGACAGAGCGTATACTGTATTACACCCACGAATCTTACAAGATGGGTGAGGTTCATGACGGCACCGCCGTCATGGATTGGATGGAGCAGGAGCAGGAGCGGGGGATAACGATTACCTCCGCAGCTACGACCTGCAGCTGGAAGAATTACCGGATCAACGTCATCGATACACCGGGTCATGTTGATTTCACGGTCGAAGTAGAAAGATCTTTGAGAGTATTGGATGGCGCCATTGCGCTCTTTTGCGCGGTGGGCGGGGTTGAGCCCCAGTCGGAGACCGTCTGGCGGCAGGCCGATCGGTATCACGTACCCCGCATTGCCTTTGTGAACAAGATGGACCGAACCGGCGCCGATTTTTACCGGGTCGTGGATGCGATCGCCGAGCGTCTGGGCGCCCATCCGCTTCCGATCCAGATGCCGATCGGGGCCGAAGACAAGTTTGCAGGCGTCATCGATCTCATCGCGATGCAGGCCATCACCTACGACGATAAGTCCTTGGGTGAAACCTTCCGGATCGGTGAGATACCGGTGGGACTTCGAGAGAAGGCCGCCCGGGAGAGAGAAAAGATTATCGAGTTTCTCGCCGATCACGACGAGGAGCTGATGAAAAAATATATTAGTGAAGAAGCTCTTTCAAATGAAGAAATCATCAGGGTTATAAGGAAGGTGACGTTGTCACTGGCCGCCACACCGGTTCTCTGCGGTTCCGCCTTTAAGAACAAAGGCGTGCAGCCTCTCCTGGACGCGGTTTTGAGCTATCTGCCCTCTCCTTTGGACATGCCGCCGCTTAGGGGCGAAGATCAGACGGGTAAGGTGGTAGAGGTGACGCCGGGAGATGACGGACCCTTTGCCGCCCTGGCTTTCAAGATCATGACGGATCCGTTCGTCGGACAGTTGACTTACTTCCGCGTTTACTCCGGTTTCGTGCCATCAGGTTCCTATATCTACAACGCCAACAAGAAGAGAAAGGAACGACTGGGGCGTCTTCTCCGGATGCACGCCAACAAGAGGGAGGAGATCGACGAGGTCCGCGCGGGAGATATTGCCGCGGCGGTGGGTCTGAATCGGACGACGACGGGAGACACGCTCTGTGAGGAGCGGCGACCGATCATGCTTGAGACCTTCAAGTTCCCTGAACCGGTGATCGCGATTGCCATCGAGCCTAAGACGAAGGTCGACGAGGACAAGCTGGCCATAGCCCTTGAGAAGATCGCCCGCGAAGATCCGACATTCCGCGTCAAGACCGACAAGGAAACAGGACAGACACTGATCTCGGGGATGGGTGAGTTACATCTCGAGATTATCGTGGATCGCCTGTCGCGGGAATTCGGGCTGGGGGCCAACATCGGTCAGCCCCAGGTGGCCTACCGGGAAACGATCAGAAGGTCGGTGCGGACCGAGGGCCGTTTCATCAGGCAATCGGGCGGACGAGGGCAGTACGGTCACGTTTGGCTTGAGATCGAGCCGAACGAGCCGGGGAAGGGATTTGAGTTCCGCAATCGGATTATTGGCGGGGCCGTGCCCAAAGAATTCATCCCGGCCATCGAAAAAGGCGTTGCCGAGGCGATGGAAGACGGAGTGGTCGCCGGTTTCCCCGTGGTTGATGTGATCTGCTCGGTCGTAGACGGGTCCTACCACGCGGTGGACTCATCGGAGCTTGCTTTTAAGATCGCCGCCTCTCTGGGGTTCAAGAGCGGCATGAAGAGAGCGCAACCGATCCTCCTGGAGCCGATCATGTCGGTGGAGGTCCTGGTGCCGAAAGATTATTTGGG
>JAQULV010000113.1 GCA_028718405.1 Smithellaceae bacterium | reverse complement strand
GGCCGCAGCCGCGGCGCCGATGGTGTTGCCGATGTTGACGACTAAAACACCGGGAACGCAGGTCTGGAGCATTGTCGTGAGCGCGCCGATCCCCTCGCCTCCGTAGCCGTAGCCCACGGGCGTGGGCACGGCAATGACCGGCAAATCGGAAAGGGAGGCGATTAGCGTGGGCAAGACCCCTTCCATCCCGGCGAAGATGATGAGCACTTGTGAATCCTTCACCTGCTTGAGACTCAGATGGGGCCGGTGCATTCCCGAGGCACCGGAGTCGTAAGACGAACTCACCTTTACCCCGAGCTCTTCCAGGATGAGGCCGCACTCCTCAGCGAAGGGGATGTCGGAAGTACCGGCCGTGATGATCCCTGCGGCCCCGATATACTTCGGTTTCGCGGTGCCCTTTTTGATCACCAGGAGTCTGCCCTTCTTGACGAACTGGAGGGACGGAAAGTGCTGTCGGAGCGCCTCTTCCTTTTCACTGGTAATTCGCGAGACGAAAACGATGTCCTTCTTTTCCAGCACTTTTTCCACAATAGCGAGAAGGTGGTCAACATCCTTACCTTCGGCATAGACGACCTCGGGAAAACCGATGCGCTTTTCGCGGTGGAGATCGAGCAAAAAGAATTCGCCTTCTTCATAAAAGAGACGGACGACCAATTCCTGGACTTCCTTAAGATCAATCTTCCCTTGCTTATATGCGGTAAGCAACTCATCGAGCGTCGTATAGTTCATGACTTCTTTTTCTTCTCCTTCTTGCTGTTCTCGACAATGAGCATCTCGATATCTTTGCGGAGACGGGAGAGTGGCAGGCCCTTCGTGTCGGCTATCCTCTGCAGGTCTTTGAATTCGGGTTTGTATCTCCTCTCTCCTGCCGGTGTAATGACTTCCTTGACAGCGATTTTCCCGTAAGGCGTCGTAAGCGAGAAAACACTCCGAGGAAGCACGATTCTTTCGACGGGATAGCAGCGGATGCCGATGGTCGTCGTTTCATTGAGAATCGTCTCGCTTGCCGCCGGCAGCAAATCATCCCTCACGAGGACGCGGAGATTAACACCAGGCCGGCCCCGCTTCATAATCTGAGGAGTGAGCACCACATCCAAGACACCGAGGTCGAAAAGGCGCTGCTGTACGACTTCCCAGTCTTCCGGGATCATATCGTCTACATCGCCTTCGATTACGTAGACCCGTTCCCTCTTTTCATCGGGAGTTTCACAGAGGATGGCACGGAAGAGATTTGGCCAATCGCCGTATCTCTTGTCGCCGCGACCATAGCCGCTACCAAAGATAGTGACCTCGGGCGGTTCGCCGGGGATGGTCATGGTCTTGAAAATAGCGGCAGCCGTGGGGGTGGTGAGTTCGCCTTCAACATCGGGCCAGCGGACTTTCATGCCTTCGAGGAGAATCGTCGTCGCCGGTGCTGGAACGGGGAGAATACCGTGACGGCATTTCACCGTCCCCGATCCCATGGGAAGGGGAAGCGAGTAGATCTTCTCCACTCCAAACCAGGCAATGGCAGCGGAAATGCCGACGATATCGAGGATAGAATCCAGCGCCCCCAGTTCATGGAAGTGGACCTGGGCCGGTTTCTCGCCGTGCACCTTAGCCTCAGCCTCGGCTAGCGCCGCAAAGGCGGCGAGACTCCTTTTCCTAACTTCTGTGGGGAGCTTTGCCCGGCTGATGAGGCGGACGATATCAGCGTGGTTCCGGTTTTTCTTTTCCGGTGCGATGGCAAAGCTCAGATCCAGTGATTCGATGCCGCTTACTTTTTCAAGCGACGTTTTGATCCGAAAACCGCCTAAACCCAGGGTATCGTATATTGTCTTTAAGTAGTCGAGGGGACATCCCAGGTGGACGAGGCTTCCCAGGATCATGTCGCCGCTGGCACCGCCTACGGGATCGAAGACAAGTATCTTCAAGGGGTAATCTCCGCAAATGAGGAATTACCTCTCATTTACCATACCTAGCCGGGATAGCAAAGGTATTTGCAGCTCCGCTTCAGGAGGCCGATTTCAGAAAATCCAGGATTTCGCTTATGTCGGGAAGCTGCTTGATTGGATAGATCTTCCTATAGATCACTTTTCCTTTCTCATCGAGAATAACGTTGGCCCGTTCGGAAATGCCTTCTCTCCTCAACAGACCGAGACTCTTCGCGACAGCGCCATGAGGCCAGAAGTCGGCAAGCAACTTGGTGTTTTTAATCCTGAGACTCTTCGCCCAAGCCTTCTTGGAAGGAACGCTGTCGACGCTGACGCCCACGGCTACAGCGCCCAGTTTGTCGAAGACTTTCCGATTTTTCTCGAGGTCCTTCATCTGCGTCGCGCAGATGGGGGTCCAAGCTAGAGGATGAAAGGAAAGAAGAACCTTCTTACCCTTGTTGTCCGCAAGTTTGAAATCCCCGCCATCCTGGTCCTTCAGAGAAAAATCCTTCACCTTCTTGCCGATCTCGAAGCTCGCCATAGCATACCTCCTCAGTGTTTTTGATAATTGGTATAGGTTCTGTGTTTAAACTGACAACTGCTGAACATCTCTCGCCCTGCGCACGAGCAACCGGCAGCAGGACAAAATGTTCCCCGGGCTGTAAAGGGTAAGTTCATCGCGATAGTAATCTTGGAATATTTCCTGAGCAAGGACATCCTCGTTCGTTCCGTTTGTCATTATCCGCTTTCTCATTCGTCGTGCATCATCCCTTGCCTTCTTGATGGCAGCATTCACGGCGACGTCTTGAAGAAAACCGTGATGAGCCATGCCCAGGGCGCGAGGCTTAAAATCGGCGATACGGTCGATCGTCTCCAGATAATCTCTGTAACCTGTAAAGAAGACCGGAAAGAACCCTTGGACAGAGCAACGGTAGCCCAGGCTGTCCGCGGCCAGGATTGTATCGAGTGCCGGGATATGAACGAGGATGTTTCCCGGTGCGTGGCCCTTAGCTTCCATAAAGTGGAGCGTAACCCCGCCCAGGTCGAGTTCATCGCCTTCTCCCATGGGGAGGCTTCCCTGAAGCGAAGGCAGGCCCTCGCTGTATTCCGGAGGTTCAACCAGCCCCTCTGCCGCCAGGAAGGTCGCCATGTGACGGTCTTCATGGATCAACGCGGCGGCCGTTCTCGGGTGATCGAGAAAGGCCGCCGCCCCTTTGCCCGCGATGACTTTAGCATCGGGGTAAGCTTGGCGCAACGAGGCCAGACCGCATACATGATCGCTGTGAGGATGAGTTATAATTAGGTAATCCGGCCGGATGCCCAGGTTGGTTAGTTCGGCGACAATGCCTGCCGTCGTGGCCGAGACCCCTGTTTCAATAAGGGCAGCAGATTTCTCACCCTTCACAAGATATACTTGAAAATAGGCGTTTCCCAGAAGACACAGCGCCTCCCTCTGGAACCTTTCAGCCATTTTTGTTCGATCCGCTTTCATCCCTTTCCCCACTTAAAAAAATGATAACATAAATGGAAATCAAAAAGCAGGACGTTTTTTATGAGCTGAGCCATCTTGCGCGGCAGGTGGCGACGCTCCGCGACATTTATGGTATAAGAGAACAAAGACTCGTTTCCTTACCCCCCTCTTTGCAGCGGCACAGGAGCAATTATGTCACAACGAGGCAGCGGCATCCTTCTCCATATCAGCTCCCTCCCTTCGCCTTTCGGCATCGGTGATCTCGGTCCCGGCGCCTACCGATTCGCCGATTTTCTCGCCCAGGCCTCGCAACGTTATTGGGAAGTTCTTCCCCTCAACCCGACGCTTCCCATCTCCGGTCACGCCCCCTACAGCAGTGTTTCCGCCTTTGCAGGCAATCTTTTACTGATCAGTCCCGAACTCTTGCGACAAGAAGGTTTGGTTGAGAAGGCCGACCTTCAGGAAAGCATGCTGCCGGAGGGTAACGTCGTCGATTACGGGGCGGCGGCAATATTCAAGGAAAAAATCCTACGAATCGCCTGCACGAAATTTAGGCAATCCCCTCAGCGTGAAGGCTTCGCAGAGTTTTGCCGACGCGAACGAAGCTGGCTTGATGACTATGCTCTCTTCACATCCATCCGTAACCGCTATCGGGGCAAGGCTTGGTCGGCGTGGCCGGAGGCCCTCCGCGACCGGCAGCCCGAGATTATTGGGGAGTCGGCCAAAACTCTGGCAGCGGCGATAGAACGTGAAAAGTTTCTTCAGTACCTCTTCTTTAAACAGTGGTGTGCGTTGAAAGAGTATTGCCGGAATTTGGGGGTTCTTATCATCGGCGATATGCCCATCTATATAAACCACGACAGTGCCGACGTCTGGGCCCATCCCGATCTCTTCAAGCTGGACGAACAGAAGCGGCCCGCCTTCGTTGCCGGCGTACCGCCCGACTTCTTCAGCAAAACCGGACAGCTCTGGGGAAACCCCGTCTATGACTGGGATAGCTTGCGGAGATCCGGTTTCAAATGGTTGCTGGACCGCTTCGAGCACAACTTTGGTCTTTACGATCTGCTGCGCGTCGATCACTTCCGCGGCTATGTCGGTTACTGGGAGATCCCGGCCGGGGAAAAGACGGCCGTCAAGGGCCGCTGGGTCGAGGCACCCGCGCGAGAGCTTCTCGAAAAGCTGGCCAAGAGGCGCCATGGGCTCCCCATAATTGCCGAGGACCTGGGTATGATCGATGCGAAGGTGAGGGAAATCATGCGAGACTTTCATATCCCGGGGATGCGGCCGCTACTTTTCGCCTTCGGAGAAAACATGGCGCATCACAGCTCGATTCCGCACAATGTCGCACAAGGCAACGTTATCTACACGGGGACTCATGATCTCAATACAGCCAGAGGATGGTTTGAAACGGAGACAACTGACGGCGACCGACGGCGTCTCTCCAGTTATGCGGGGAGGAAGGTGACGGAAAAGACCGTGTCCTGGACGTTAATTAGGTTGGCTATGGCTTCCCCCGCTGATACAGCAATCATCCCTATGCAGGATGTCCTTTCATTGGGGGCAGGGGCAAGGATGAACAAACCGGGTACGACGAAGGGGAACTGGCAATGGCGTCTCGGTGCGAAGCAGCTCACAACGTCACTCGCCCGCCGGCTATATCAACTCACGGCCCTCTATGGACGGGATTGATCATCCATGCATCGGTGGAGCCGTCTGCGGCTGACAGCCGCCCCGTGGGCAGGAAGAAACAACTCGGCGCCAGATTCCAACAGAACGCTCCAACTGTGAGCGACGGCGTCTCCGTCATCGGCAAAAGGCGGAAAGACGGTGAAAGGTTGATAGCCTACCATGGCATCTCCTACAAAGGCGGCGTATCCACCTATTACGATGCTCACCGAGCCTGCCGTGTGACCGGGTGTCGGGAGCACCTGGCCGGGGATACCGAAGTCGCTTAACTCATAGCGCTCCGCAATGGTTACATCCGCCTCTACAGAACGGTATCGGGCGATCCAGCGGAAATATGTTCTCCCCATTAGAGAAGCAAGACGCGTGAAACTCATCGTCCCGCGAGGAATCTCCGTGTAACCCTGACGGAGCGACGCCGCTTCCTTTTCGTGGACGAGAACCTTGGCACCGGTTGCGTCTTTCAGGAAGCTCAGACTTCCTACGTGATCAAAATGGGTATGCGTGGGGATTATCAGTTCTACAGCAGTCGGCCTAACGCCCCGATCACACAGTCCCTTGAGGATAACCTCTCCTTTCCGCCGATTACCGGCATCGATAAGCAGCGCCCGGCCTTTACATACAACAACGTAGGCATGGGACGTCCCCGCTCTGATTCTCTCTACA
>JAQULV010000112.1 GCA_028718405.1 Smithellaceae bacterium | reverse complement strand
AACCACTATGGTGAAAAGCAGCGCAACCAGAGTGAGCGGGCTGATCAGCGGCACGAAGCGTGAATGATACAACTCTTTGCCTTTGAGTTTCACGCCGATCATCCTGGTCAATGCACCGGCAATACAAGGGATGCCCAGATAAATGAATACGCTTTTGGCGATCTGGCCGATGCTCACATTCACGATGCTGCCGGTAAATCCAAAATAGGGCGGGAGCACTGAAATGAAAAACCAGGCAAAGACGCTGTAAAAAAGGACCTGAAAAATACTGTTGAAGGCAACAAGCCCGGCGGCATACTCGGTACTTCCCTTTGCGAGTTCATTCCACACGATCACCATTGCTATACAGCGCGCCAGGCCGATCATAATCAGGCCCACCATGTAGTCCGGTTTATCCGGCAAGAAGACCACCGCCAGGATAAACATCAATATCGGTCCGATCAGCCAATTTTGCACGAGCGACAGTCCCAGCACTTTCCCGTTACGGAACACTTGGGGCATCTCTTCGTACTTGACCTTGGCGAAAGGAGGATACATCATCAAAATAAGACCGACGGCGATGGGTATATTGGTCGTCCCGACCTGAAACGAATTTATAAATGCTTCAATGCCGGGGATAAAATAGCCGAGCCCGACTCCGAGAATCATCGCCGCGAAGATCCAGACTGTCAGATACCGATCCAAGAAAGATAATCTTCTCGCAACATGTTCAGTCATCGACGCACTCCTCAATCAGTTATTTGCTAGGATCTAAAGAAAGAGGGTTTCCCCTCCGATCTCGTCATGAATACGCCGGAATCCCCCGGAACGTTCTTTTCAGCGCCCGTTGCAATCCGCGAGCAACTTCAATTGGCGGGGGAATCGGAATAAAAACCTTTTTCATCTAGTAGATCCAATTGAATAGAAAACCTACGATCATGATCCCCGTAGCGACGACGCTTAAGAAGATTACTATCAACGGGAGCTTGATCACCTTTCTCAGGATAATCATTTCCGGCAGTGACAACCCAATCACCGACATCATGAAAGCCAGTGCCGTACCCAGCGAGGCGCCTTTCTCCAGCAACGCCTGAAGAATAGGGATTATACCCGCAGCATTGGAATACAGGGGGACTCCTATCAACACGGACAGAGGCACCGACCACCACGCCGCTTTACCCATGATTGAGGCCATAAAGTTTTCCGGAACGTAGCCGTGAACTGCCGCACCGACAGCAATTCCGATCACGATATAGATCCAAACGGCGGAAACAATATCGACAACTGCAGTATAGCCGGCCTGTATCCTGTCGCCGAAAGCAACTTGTTCTTCCGGCATCCGGATATCACCGGCTTTCATTTCGTAGACCCATTGTTCGACGAACCTCTCCACTTTCAGTTTGCCTATCACCCAGCCGGAGATAATCGCTATCGATAATCCTGTCGCAAGATACAGTAAGGCGGTTCTCCAACCGAAAAGTCCGAAAAGCAAAACCAGCGCCACCTCATTGATCATAGGGGCGGCGATGAGAAAGGAGAAAGTCACGCCTAACGGTATACCGCTTTCTACGAAGCCGATGAACAGGGGGATGGCGGAACACGAGCAGAATGGCGTCACAATGCCCAGGCATGCCGCCATGACATTGCCGACAAATAAAGGTTTGCCCTCGAGAGCTTTTCTGGTCTTCTCCGGTGAAAAGTAGGAGCGGATAATCCCCACCACAAAAACAATGACCGTGAGAAGCAGCAGGACTTTGGGCGTATCATAGAGGAAGAAGCGTATGGATTCCGTAAGATGAGAAGACCTATCCAACCCGAGAACCGCATAAACCAAGAAATCGACGCCACGCTCCAAATAGAAATAGATCGTAATAAAAAACGGAATCAGTAAGAGCGGGATATAATTGAACGGACTATGTCTTACGCCCGCCTTAGTAGAACAGCAATCATCCATATCTATTTACTACCGAGCAGCCTCTTTATTTCGTCCGCAGTAGGAATCTTGCCCACCACTTTCACTTCCCCATCAACCACTATCGCGGGTGTTGTCATGACGCCGTAAGCCATGATTTTCTTTATGTCCTGCACATTGGAGACGTCGGCGGCGATCCCTTCGGTTTTGATGGTTTCCAGGACGAGTTCATAAAGTTTGTGACACTTGGCGCAGCCGGTACCCAGAATCTCGATCTTCATTTCTTTGTCCCTCTATTTAAGCATTTCAGAACGGCGGCATTTTCTTCGGCGTTGGTCGATAAGACATCTTCCACGCAGCCGATGAAATCCATAATGCAAGGGCAACGTAAAGTATAGAAAATCGAATTGCCCCTCTTTTCGTCCATAACGAGACCAGCATTCTTCAAGACCGTCAAATGTTTCGACACAGTGGAAGCATCGACTCCTATCATCTCCGTAAGTTCCCCAACACAGCGTTCTTTATCATGGAGCTCCTCGATGATAAATAATCTGCTGGGATGGGCCATCGCTTTAATAATTTTTGCGCGAGCTACATGCTGCTGTCTGACTGCGCTTTTCATTATCGATTCCTCCTGGTATTTGGCAATATAGCCAAATAGCCACAACATGTCAAGCGGTGTTTATGAGACGGCTGAGAATATCAGGCACTTAGCATTTTATCTGGTTCGGGGTGAGATGGTCTAAGCTTGGGGGCGACGGTCAAGTTGCCGGGCATCCGACACTGCAGTATCCGATGCCCCGGAGGAATTGATTATGGAGTGGAATTTGTGGGCAGTGAGAGGGACAGTAACGATGAACATCCCGACGACGATCAATCCTCCTTTCATGATTGAACGGCGAGAGGCACTACGCCTCCTCAAACTCATATGTCCAATTCATTCTGTTCGCTGTAATTCTTGGTCGATTTAGGGGCCGATTTAAACGTTGCGTTCACCTGCTTGATCGGCGGCATTTCGATCTGCCTTCCTTCAAGCAGTTGACCTACGGTTACAAGTTGAAGCCTCGGATATTTCTTGCCCCACAAAGCTGACTCATAGAAGCCCGCCGTTACAGCCTCGGTCTTCATTGGGGCGGTCGGTTCCTGCATCGAGATCAGAACGCCGATAGCAGCCTTTTCCCGGTCAAGCACCCCTTTGAGGTCACGCACATGTGCGGCACCAGTTTTGCCGGCTTTGACGGACAAGATCACGCTTTCGAAGCTTCCCTGTTTATCGCCTTGGAAAACGATTCTCCCGTCAATTCCCTTATCCGCCCCTTTCTTCTGTTCGACAGGACGCGCGCCTACGAGGCCCAGTGCCCACCATTGGAACTGATAGGGATCAGAGACTGCCAACGCTTCCGCGTCCGGCTCGCTTGTCGGTTCGCCCAAAACGTGGAAATGCCTATCTATTGCGGCTCCATATTTGACTTGTGCCTCTCCCACTTTCGTTATCTCACTCTTTTCCGAGGGCGCGGGACGTCCAACTTGCTTAATGCCGAAAGAATCTTTCAGGCGCTGCTTGATGAGGGTGATGGCGAGATGAGTAATGTCTATTCCCATCCATCTCCGCCCCAGCGTTTGTGCAGCGGCAATCGTCGTTCCGCAGCCGCAGAAGGGGTCGAGAACGACGTCACCGGGATTGCTGCTAGCTAAGATGATTCGCTCCAGCAGAGCTTGCGGTTTTTGCGTTGGGTAGCCTAGACGTTCTGCTGCTTGCGCCTGTACAGGGAGAATGTCTACCCATATATCTCCAACTGGGGTGCCCTCCTGTTCATCAAGGTATCTCTTCAACGCTGGAACGCTCCCCGGTTTGTTCTGAATAACGAGACCGTCGTCGTATGCTTTTTGCATCCGCTCCTTCGTCCATCGCCAGACGCGCGTGACGCCAAGAAATTCGTATGTCAGGTTTGGCCTGTTCTTGTTTGGATTGGCAAGATTATCAAGACGATAACGTCTTCCGGTTTCCGGTTCCGTAAAACGATAAAATTTTGCCAAGTACTCGGGATCATGTTCTGTATAGGAAGGATTCCACGATGACTTTGAACTCTTCGTAAATCGCAAAATTATGTCGTGATTTCGGGCAAAGCGAGTGAAGGCTAATCCCTTTGCGTTCGTTCTCTGCCAAACTATCTCATTGCCAAAGTGTTCCGCACCAAAAACTGCATCCATGAGCATCTTCAGATAATGGCTGGCGGCGGGATCGCAGTGAAGATAGATGTTCGCCGTTGGCTTCATCACGCGTCGGAGTTCAACCAACCGCGGTGCCATCATTACTAGGTAGGCCAGCATATCGCATTCGCCGAGGAATGTTCGAAATGCCTGAAGGCAGTCCGAGACGCGTCCACCAGTAGTCACCATCTCAGCGAATGTTGACTCGCTTTCCTGTGTCCAGGTCCAGGTATCGGAGAAAGCCTGAATTTGGCTTGCGGCCTTGCTGCCATCCTTCTCGGCGAACAGGACGTTGTAATTAGCGTTGGAATTGAAAGGCGGGTCAAGATAGACAAGGTCCACCGTCTCGTCCTTCACATAACGGCGAAGGATGTCCAAGTTGTCTCCGTAATAAAGAAGGTTGTCTTTGCTATCCGTCATCAAGCGTCTCCTATTGTCGCGCTTCGTCGTTTAACCGAAGAGCCTGTGCCATTTGTCCACACGCCATCAAAGATGCGGCGGGAAGGCGACGCCGTTATCCTTTCCCGGTTTTGCGTATCTCTGTGCTGCGTTTATGATGATGTCTATATATGTGCCGGGCAAGACATTGCTGAATTGGCCGGGCCGGGTACTCTTCATGTGGGGCACTTCCACGTTGTCGGGAGTGTAGCTGCAATTGAAGATGGACCTGGACTGGCGGGGATTCGCATAAATAAGGACCTCGTGCTTGCGGAGGGTCTTTCCGGTTACCGCATTGTCATCGCCGTAGTACACGCTGAGGTTCCAGAAGAACATGCTGTTTCCGTCCAGAACGACGCTGTCCGCGTCGATGTATTCGTTTGACGGAGCGAAGGCGTCTTCCTCGTCCTCAAAGGTCATGCGCGTTGCGAGTACCCAATTGACGGCTTGCGCGGGAGTCATCCAGATGAACAGGAGCAGAGAGGAGAGCGCGATGATTCTGAGAAAGTTTGTTTTCATCTTCCCGGTCCTCCTTTTGTTGGAAAATACTATGCGTCTCGGATCAAGTTAAATAGCCCGGATGGCGGTATCCAGATCGATGGCCATGCAGCGGGCTATCTTCCGTTCGACCTCAAAGGCTTGGCTTTCGTTTCTTCGGATCAGGACGATGATTTCGTCGGTAAGACCGTAGCGCTTGATCAGGTCTTCGACACGTTCAGAGAGACTCACGACTTGATCGTGCATCACCCTTTTATCGGCGTAGTTTATGATCTCACGCTCTTCCAGTTTCTCAACGGGATCGAAGGTCTTGAGGATGACGTGCTGCTCCACGATGTCGCCCAGCCTGGCGAAGCCCAACTCCCTCAAGAGCTGAGCGCCCGATTGATCGTGCGGCTCCTTGGTCTGCAGTGATCTCGTTTTGGTTATGTCATGAAGAAGGGCCGCCGCCTGAATGATCTCTCGGTTAACGGCGGTGCCGTTCTTGAGGTTGTCCGTTATCGCCAGGGCCACGCGCATGACCTGCCGGGAATGGGCGATGATATTGGGGAGCATTTCGTAGCGAACCATAAGGTCATCGCATTCTTCCCGCGTCGGTATCCTGTCTGGGGACGCTGAAGCCATATATTTCGAATTCCATTTACGAGCGTATTTTTGTAAGAAAACCTACCGCAGTACTATCGGAATGTCTATCATTTCTTTGAGCCGTCAG
>JAQULV010000111.1 GCA_028718405.1 Smithellaceae bacterium | reverse complement strand
ATTCTCCGGTTCGAATCCGGATGCCGCCTCCAGGTAATGAAGGAGTTCACTTTGCACAGGTAGACTCCTTTTTTTATCCATAATTCCCTTGAATATTTCCTTTCTCTCGCTATAATTGTCTCATCTTCCATGAAGCGAGGCGATGTGAGTAAGTTTGAGGAACTAATAGCGGAAGGCGTCAAAGGCGGTTACTCGGATATCCATCTCTCGGGTGGTCAGCCGCTTAGCTTCCGTGAAAACGGCGTCATTCGTTTCAACAAGAATGTCATCTGGAGCCATCAGGAAGTTGATGACCTGGTAAAATCGATCCTCGATAACCGCCAGCTCCTGATCCTCAAGAAACGCCACTCCATCGATTTCGCCATTACCGTAAACCAGGTGCGCCTGCGTATCAACGTCTTCAATACGATTCGAGGTTTAAGCGTCGCGATCAGGCTTCTTCCCGGTGTGATACCGTCCATTACCGGGCTGAATCTCCATCCGTCTCTAAAGCAGATCGCCGAGTTGAAATCGGGTCTCGTACTGCTTTGCGGCCCCACGGGGTGCGGAAAGTCGACCACAATCGCCGCCGTCGTTAACGAGATAAACAATCTCCGACCCGTACACATCGTGACCTTGGAAGACCCCATCGAGTTTCGTTTCCCTTCCCGGAAGGCCTTTATCGAACAGCGGGAACTGGGGACCCATGTCCCCTCTTTCCGACAGGGACTCGTCGACGTCCTCAGGGAAGACCCGGACGTCATCGTGGTTGGGGAGATGAGAGAGCCGGAGGTGATGCGGTTAACACTCAACGCCGCCGAATCGGGCCATTTGGTTGTCGCTTCTCTGCATGCTACCAATGCGGAAGACGCCATCTATCGGATCAGCAACTCTTTTCCCCCTGAAGCGCAGGAGGAGATCCGCTTCCAGATCGCCTCGACCATTGCCTGGGTCATCATCCAGCAGTTGGTCTACATGGAGCGGTTCATGTTCCGCGTGCCGGTCCTTTCGATTATGAAGGGAACTTCGTCGATCAAGGGGGTAATCCGAGAAAACAAACTGCCGCAAATGGAAAACACTATCCACACGGGAAAGAACGACGGCATGTTCACGATGAAGCGCTATATCACGGAGTACATCAACGTCGCGGACTCGTTCGTCCATCCCTCCCAGAGTTTCCGGCCGTCGGAAGAAACTGTTATTGAAGACATCTACAAGTCACCGCTTATCGATGCCGACTCTTTTTCTGATGAGATACTGGCTTCACATCGCGGAGAAGTGGAGTTAGGGCGTCCTTCCTCGGCCATTGCTCAACGGCGTAAGGAAAAAGAGGAATTGAATATCTCTCCTCTCGACGAATTTGATCAGCATTATATCATTGATGACGACCAGGCCAAGTTGGAAGACATTATCGCTCAACTAGAGGAGCCTCAGAAGTCCCGACCCAAAGGAAATAGCTAGTAGTTCTTTGTTGTTACACATTTTAAGTTCAAGTAGCACTTAGCCAAGAAAGCGAAAAACTGGAGAGAGTAAGTGTCTCGAGCAAAGGAAATAAGTTCGACTGAAAAACTCCTCAACATCATCCGCAACAGACAGGATGGTGTCGCCCCTTCCATCCAAGGTGCGGCCAACCCGCCGCGCAAGGAGTTCAAGATACCCCGGCCCCGTATCATCCCCTCATATAGGTCCATAAATATTGGTGTGGACATCGGGCATGAGCGATTGCGCCTAGTCAAGGTGGCGCGGTCCGATACGAGATGGAATCTCCTGGAGCTGAAGAGTATCCCTCTGGCCAAGTCGATGACGACCAACTCGCCGGAATTCGGTGGGCTTCTCAGAGACGCCCTGGCGGAGTTCATTGATTCCCCGAAGAAAACCGAAATTTGGGCTATTATGTCCGCAGCGCGGGTTGATGTGAGACATCTGAGAATCCCCAAGATACAGAAGAAACAGATTGAGGATGTTGTTTACTGGACCGTTAAGAAGGAAACCCCCTTTGACGATAAAGAGAGCATCTTTGATTTTGAGGTCCTGGGGGAGGTGATGGACCAGGGCATCCAGAAGCTGGCGGTAATGGCTTATACCGCTCCGCGTTATGAAGTGGATGAACTGAAGAAACTCTTCGCCAAGATCGGTTATCCGCTAACGGGTGTATCCATTACGCCCTTCGCGATCCAGAATATTTTCCGCACGGAGTGGATTCCCAGCGCGACCGGCACCACCGCGAGTCTTTTCGTTGGTAACGACTTCTCACGCATCGATATCTTTACTCATGGCGATCTGGTTATGACCAGGGGAATAAAGGCCGGCACGAACAGCATGGTCGAGGCCCTTCTGGAGGCATTAAACCAGCGGCAACAATTAGACGGGAGAAGCGTAGCTGCTGCTCAGGTTACGTTGGAAGAGGCGCGTCGGATCTTGTTCTCCATGAGCCCCGATTCAGAACCCTTGACGGAGAATGATCCCGGTTACGGTCTGATGGAGGAAGAAATATTCGAGATGATCCTGCCCGCCGTGGAAAGATTGATCAGGCAGGTGGATAGAACCTTCGAACATTTCACGATCAATCTGGGAAACGAGAAGATCGGGAAGATCTTCATTGCCGGGTCCATTAACATCTACCAGTCCATGGTGGACCACATGGGTACTCACCTGGGTGTCGAGAGGGATGTCTTTGATCCCCTTGGCTTCAGAAAGGCGCCACCAACCGAGAAGATGAGTGTTGCCGAGCGGGTTGCCTTTGTGCCCGCTCTGGGGGCTGCCCTTTCCGCTAACGATTATACACCCAATCTTATGTTCACCTACCGCGACAAAGAGAGGGAAGCGAACATCTCGCGGATCAATAAGGCGATTATCGCGTGTTTTGTTGTCGCCATGCTGGCCTGTACGGGTGTGTTCCTGTACCAGCTTCGCTCGGCCGGGCAGAAACAGATGGTTGTCACGAAGCTGGAGAAGGAACTAGCAAGTTATCATCCTCGCATAGATCAGAATCTGATCCTGCAGATGACTGCCAATCTGAAACAGAAGAAACAGTTTTCCAGGGATTACGTCAAAAGATATGAGATGATGGCAGTGATCGGCGAGCTCTCCTATCTCACACCCAACGGAATACAGATCATCGATCTAAAGGGATCCCTCGGTACTCCGGCCGCATCTGCTGCACCGGCAACTCCGCCGGCTACCGCGCCGGCTGCCAAAGGACAAACTCCGCAGCCGGCGGCTAACACGGCGCCCCTGAATCTCACCGTCGAGGGACTTGTCTTTGGTGATCAGCGGGAGCTTGAGGCCATCCTTGCCGGATATGTGGTGGCCCTGAACGCGTCACCAATGTTCAGCCAGGTTAGCTTACAACAGAAGAGTACCGAGCCCTCGGGCCGGGTACAGGTATTGCATTTCGTTCTAAACATGAAGGTAGGATGAGGGCTTAGAATGGCAGGAAAACTCGACATCAACATCCCGCAGAAAAGTGTTGCCTACCTCTTGGTCTGTCTTACCGGTGTGCTGATCTTTGTCCTTGTTGGTATCATACCCATGCAAAGATCTCTGGCGGCGCGTGATGATAGTATCAAAAAGCTCAGATTCCGTATCGAGGAACAGCGGAACCTCTTGCCGATATACGCCTTGATGGAGAAGGATCTGCAAAAAAAAGAGGCGGGAACTTTGCCCTATCCCAAGGCAAGCAGCCTGCCCAGGAAGCAGATCGGCACGATATCACCACTGTTTAAAGGAATTGCGAGGAAGGCGAATATGGAGGTTGTCTCCATTGCGCCCGAGTTAAGCAGTCTGGGAACAGGGACGGCTTATATGACCGTAAACGCGCAACTCAAGGGAGGCTTTTCCCAACTACGTCAATTCTTCATTGGGCTCGGCGCCGTTGCGTTTGTGGAAAGCATTGAAGAGATCCATATCACTCCGGTATTGAATTCTCTGGAAATCGACATGAAGATTCGTATAATTGTGGCCTGAGGGCGGCCTTTGCGGGTGCTATGAACATTAAGGGGTTAAATATTCCTAAGCTGCAGACAAGGCAGATGATCATCCTTGGGGTGATGATTATCGTGATCCTCTATGGCCTCTACGATCTCTTCCATGCGAACTTCGTTAAGAGCCGTGAAGAAGACATAGGAAAGAAATCGGCGGAGCTAAACACCTTTATTACGACGGTATCGTCCGATTTGGCACAGGGATCACCGGCTGTCGTGCAGGCCTATATGGTGAACAGAGCGGAGTCAGATTGGGCGCGAAATCCGTTCCGTGAAACAAAGGGATATCGGGAATGGATGACCGCTAAGACCCCTGCCTCGGGAACTACCGGACTCGTGGGAGCCTTAAGCGGCCCCACCTTCACTTATTCCGGTTACCTGGAAAGGGGTGACCGGAAGATAGCGATCATCAACGGTAACGAGTACAGAAGTGGTGAGGCCTTGGTCGAAAAAGGGTATGTCCTGAAAAGTATCACTCCGGGCCGGGTCGTCATCGAGAACACGGAAACCCGTTCAGATATCACCGTTCCTCTTCAAGATTGACAGGAGGTTGTCTTGGTCATACATCATTACGGAAGAAAATGGTCGGTCCTGATTCTGGCTGTTTTCATCATGGTGACAGTCGCAGGCTGCTCCGTACTTAAAGACAAGGTCGAGAAGGATCCCTTCTTTGAAAAATGGAGTGCCTTGGCCAATGCGTCTAAAGGTCATTCTCCAGCACGGGTGCCAAGGAAAGCTGCGACGGCTAAAATAAAGCCCCCAGCAGGTAAAGCTCAGCCTCCGAAGACGGAACAGCAGGTGAGCGCTCCGGCCCCGGTGGAACAAAAGGCCCCTGTAACCACTGAAGTAGCGTCAACACCGGCGCCTGCTCCGACGGAGACGGTAACCTTTACCGCTGCGCAGCGGGCCGAAAAAAGACTCCCAACGGAAAGGGTCCGGCTGACGATGAGACAGGCCGACATCAAGGCCGTGCTTCGGTCGCTGGCGAAGGCCGTGAATCTGAACATCCTGATAAAGAATGATATCAAGGGGGACATAACGGTAGATTTTGTCGATGTACCGTGGGACCAAGCCTTCAACAGTATCATGCGGACCCAGGGGCTTTCCTATCTGTGGGAAGGGGAGGTTCTCAGGGTAATGTCCATGGACGACGTGGAGCAGGAACTAAAAGTGGCGGCCTTAAACGAAAGGAAGATGACTCAGGACATGAGTGTCAAGTTGGCCGAGCCGCTCGTTACACAGGTCGTCAACATCCAATATGCCGATGCGAAGAGCATGCGGGAGAACGTTTTAGACTTCTTGACGAAGGATAAGGACGGCAAACCCCACGGGTCGGTCAAGGTGGATGAACACAACAACGCTTTGATTATTCAGGCAATCGCCGCTGATGTCGACAGGATATTCCCGCTGATCGAATCTCTCGATAAGCCCACACCGCAGATACTCATTAAAGCGGACATCGTTGAGACAACGAAAGATGTGGCGCGTAATCTGGGGATTCAATGGGGGGGAATGTATGCCGGTCGTCTGGGTAATCACGACTTATTTGTGACGCCTGGTGGTTTCAGCGGCAGTACCTCTGCCAATCCGACCTCCGGCTCCTATACTCCCGCCTTCGGCAGCGCGGGGATTAGTGGGCAGGGATTCGGTGTCAACTTTCCCGTCAGTTCCGCGGCTACGGCTGCCGCCAGCGGTTCGGGCTCCCTGGGGTTGATCTTCGGTACTATCGGTGGCAGCCTCCTGGAGGTGCAACTGCACGCCCTGCAACGCGAAGGCAAGGTAAAGATTCTCTCCAGCCCCTCGATCACGA
>JAQULV010000110.1 GCA_028718405.1 Smithellaceae bacterium | reverse complement strand
GAAGCTGCACGGCGATCAGTTTATTCTCAGTGATATCGCGGGCCACGCCGACCAGGCCGACGACATTGCCTTCAGCATCGTGGAAGGGCGCCTTCGTGGAAAGATAGACCCTCATTCCCCGGTCGTCACGAACTGTTTCTTCGATCACCTCGACCCTGTCCGCCTCCATGATCCGGCGGTCGTTTTCCACGATGACTCTCCCGACTTCGGCGAGATCGTAAAATTCCTCGTCGGTCTTACCCAGGACCTGAGCGGCCGGCTTGCCGACGATGGCAAGCGTCGCGGGATTGGCCATCAGCATCCGGCTCTGGCGGTCTTTCAAGAAGATCGCATCCGGGCTGTTATCGGTCATGGTCCGGAGTTTTTCTTCGCTTTCTCTCAGCGCCTCTTCGGCTTTCTTCTGGTCCGTTACGTCGTGGAAGAGCAGGGCAAACCGTCCCGGAACCGGCGAGAAACAAAAGACGTCGAAGTATCTTCCCAAGCGTTTGTTGTAATGGCTGAATCTAATCGGCTTGCCCGTGAGGGCTGTCCTGCCGTAGATATCGATCCTCTCCTTCTCGATTCCCGGGACGGTCTCTGAAGCCGGCTTTCCTAAAACGTCCTCACGTTTGAGTTGGACCAGTTTCTCCCAGGTGTCATTTACCTCCAGGAAACGGAAGTCGCAGGGAAAACCTTGCTCGTCGAGAATCGGCTCGCACAGGGCAAAGCCTTCCGTCATGTTGGCAAAGAGCGTCCGATAGCGACGCTCGCTTTCCCGCAGCTTCTCTTCCATCCTCTTGCGCTCGGTAATGTCCAACGAAAAGCCGATGATGCCGACGATGTTTCCCCGGGCGTCGCGGTAGGGAATCCTGTCCGTTTGCAACCACTTCAGGCCTTTCCTGGTCGGCAGCGGCTCGACGATGCCCGTCTTCGGGAGGCCAGAAGCGAAAACGGTCTTATCGTCCTGCCAATAGGCCTGGGCCTCTTCTCTGGGATAGAGATCGAAGAGGGATCTGCCCTCCAACTCTTCCGGCGACATATCCGTAGCGGCACTGAAGGCTCTATTGATCCTCATAAAGCGGTTCTCCCGGTCCTTGTAGAAGATCAGGGCCGGAACCGCATCGAAGATCGTCTGCAGTTCATCGTAGCTCTTGGTCAGGGCCTCCCGCACCTGGATGCGTTCAATGGCTATCGCCACCTGATCGGCGACCGTTCTCATGACGGCGATTTCATCAGGGGCAAAATGAGATCTCGTTTTCGTGCCGAAGGAAAGGGTCCCGATGACGCGCCCCGCGGCAAAAAGGGGATGGCAGCAGTAGGCCTTGATGCCGTAAGATTTTACGAGGTCCGTCCGCGGATCGGGTGTGTTAGGTATGTCTTCGGCAATGATCCGCCTTCCTTCCTGGGCGGCGCAGCCGCAGACGGCGGCGCCGTAGTCGAGCCATTCCAGGGCTGCGATCTCCGCATCGGGAATCCCGGCACAGGCGTTGAGCTTCAAACGTCCCGACTTCTCGTCGACGAGAAAGTTAAAAAAGGCATCGCAATTCAGGTGTTCCATGACGTTCCGGCATAGCTCGTCAACAACAGCCTGGGGATTATCCGTCGCTAGGAGCCTTCCCGCTGTCTCCGAAAGGATACGAAACCGCGTCTCGCTCAGCAGTGAGGCCTGCTCCGCCCGCTTCCGCATCAAGGCCTCAATCGTGATCGGTGCGAGCTGCTCCAGGATGCGCTGCTGCTCTAAAGTGTATCCGCCGTCGCGATTGCCGACGGCGATCATCCCCACCGTACGGCCGTCCTGGATGAGCGGCACACCTAAAAAGGCATTGAGTGGGGGGTGTCCCTCGGGGATACCGATGCGATCGGGATGATGGCTCGGATCGTTGGCGATAATACTCTCCCCTTCGCTCAAAACCGGCCCGTAGATGCCGTGAATACTGAATCCGCCCGACGGTTCGCGATGGCCCTCCTGGTCGTCCATCCTGCAGAGCTCCCAGGTGGGGTTGCTCATGGCAATATCATAGAACCTGCCGTCAGGATGAACCTCACCGATAAAGCTGATCTTACTTGCCGTTACCTCCTGGACCACATCCAGGCAGAGTGCGCCCAGTTCTTGTTCCGTATTGCAATTAATCGACTTGCGCAAGATCCGGTTGATTGCCTCCAGAACTTCGCTCTGCACTCTACTTTCCCTCTCGGCCGCGCGTCTTGCGGAAATGTCCCGCATAATGTAGGTGCTGATCGGCCCCAGGGAAAGCTGCCGCACCGAGGCAGAAATCTCCACCGGCACCTTGACGCCGTCTTTTCTTATGGCCTCGATCTCCACAGAAGACGCCGAGGTCAGGATGCCCCGGAGAGCCGCCGCCTCATCAGCAGTAAAGATCAGGGGCAGCAGAGAAGCACCGATTGCCTCGTCTTGCCCGTAGCCGAAGAGCTTAGTTGCGCTATGATTCCAAAGGATGATCCTGCCTTGCTGATCACAGGAGACGATGGCATCGGTGGCCGTCTCGACTAGCGTTCTGTAGCCCGCCTCGGCCTCGGCAAAGAAACTGGAGAGGATCTCCTCCACAGCCACACCCCTGGTTCTACGCGTTCTCGTTATGGACCACACGGCAGCCAGGGCAAAAAGGGAGCCCCAGTAGTTGGCCGTCCGGCCGACCCAGCCGATGGGGCTCCCGACGATCTTCTGAATAAAGAATGCGAAAAGTCCCAAGGCGAACATGGTCAGACACAGGGAGTACCAGTAGAGGAACGATGTTCTCAGTCGCTGATAGCTATAGAGGAAAAAGCCCGCTGACAGGCCATAGAAAATTATCGCCAGTCCCAGGACGACTTGGCGCAAAGGGGTCGGGCCCTGGCCCGGGATAAAGAAGGGGGGGATTTCATGCTGCAGGGCGGCAAAGGTAAACAAAACCGTAAAGGCGATGATCACTCCGTAAGCGAGAACGGTGGTCCGTCCTTCGCCGCCCTTGGCTTTCGTCTGGATTGAGCTCAGAGCGGCGCCCCAGATCTGAAAGAGCGCACCCAGAAGCGCCCCAGTATTATAGATAGTAACATTCAGGTTAACCCCATCTCGGGCATGGATCAGCCAACCGGCCACGGCCGCGCAGAGACCGAAGGCAAGCATCCCGCAACCAGTCAGAAGAAGACTCGGTAATCCGATGCCACGGTACGCCCGTGCCGTCAGAATGGCGACGAGCAGAGGAATGAGAGTGGCGAAGATCGTGTTAGTCAGGGGCAGGAGATATAGCGGTTCTAACGCGGTCCTTATATCGAGCTGGTAAAGAACCGCAATGGCCGCAACATAGGCAATAACGAGCAGTATCCCGAGTCTTTTCATACAGGTGTTTTCTTATTCCCGATATTCTTCATTATTCGCGGCACCGAGTCGGCCGCGCGACCTTCCAGGAACAGAAATAAGTGATTTAGAGATCCACAAGCTTAACGATAATTTCTCATATCCGAAAATACTTGTCAACGGCGATGGGGATAAAGTAACGGCGGGTCTGCCTCAGGCGGTCTCAAGATATCCAGAGTTGAATCTCGGCGGCAACCTTCCAGGGACTTTTGCGGTCCGACCTTTCCAGTACGAGCAGCTCACCACTCCCCATCTCGGGATCGGCAACCTCGCTGCGATATACGACGGCCAAGGTTTTTTCGGCATTGAAGCCCACGCGGGAAACCCTGATGAGGAAGGCATTCCCGTAGAGTCGCCGAAACTCCCGCCAGCCTAGGTCGAAGCTGCTGAAGACCTCCTGGCGTCTCTGTTCGGTGATCGCGGTGATTCCCCGCTCCTTGAGCAGAGCCTCATCCAGAAGGTATCCCTCTGCATTCTTCTTGTTGAAGTCGGCACAGGCTTCCTTTAACGCCTGCTCCCTTGCCTGCGGGCTCGCTCCAGCGCCGAGATCCGCAGGTGTCACCTTCCGGCCCGCTGCCGTCGTCGAGATGAGAACGCCGCCCATATCGCAGATAACTGCGTAGACATTATAGTCCTCGGAATCAAAGGCGCCTTGGATCGCGCCTGGGGATTCCGTGCTCGCGAGGAGCTGCTGCGCCCCCAGCATTGCAATTATGATGATCAGCGCGACGATCTTCTTCATGGTCTTCTTCCTCTCTACCCTCCAGCCCGGAGCGATATCATTTACCAACTCTTTCCTCGCGCCTGATCACAACGAACCCGCAGATCACGAAAAGTAGGCTCGCCGCAAGGCACACCGCGGCCAAGCGCCTGTCACCCTCATTGAACAAAAGGTAGAAGGAGGGAAATAGAGCGATCAGTCCGACAACGAGCAGAATACGTCCGGCAATTGCAACGAGTATCTGCCGGACGCTACGGGCACCCGCTTTGCGGCTGAACATAACAAGGACCGCAATGGGAATGGCAACAATGATGACGATGATGATCTCTAAAGCCATGCAAACATCGGGCGTCGCAGACGAAACAACAGCCGGAGAGCGGTACTCCCTCGCCCGCCGTGCTCTGCGCCCGACGCGTTTCTTCAGGCGGACAGGAGCGAAAGTTGCGGGGAATGGTAGAATCGGCCCTCTTCCTGAATATGCGGACGCCGCTTCCTCTTCTTCTCTTGATACATCAGATCATCGGCGCTGGCAATAAGTTCCTGCAGGGTGGATGTGCCGGCGGGATCGAAATGGGAAACGCCGACGCTCAACGAAAGCCGGTACCTCCTCTCGCCGCGATTGTGCTCCGTCAGAAGATCATTCAGCCGCGCGAGGACACCGGCTGCAGAGTCCGCCTGGATTGTAGCCAAGATGGCAAATTCGTCCCCCCCGATGCGGGAGATAACATCCGACTTGCGGAAGACGACTCTTAAGATTGAAGCGATCTCGATAAGGGCCACGTCTCCGAACTGATGGCCCAGGGTGTCGTTGATCCATTTCATGTGATCGAGGTCGATAAAGAACAGAACGGCCTCTTTCTTCGTCCGCTGGGCAAGGCCCAGCTGTTGCTCGGCTAGGGCCAGGAATCCCCGGCGATTGTATAGTCCCGTGAGATCGTCGATGATGGACATCAGCCTGAGCCTCTCTTCCAGTTGTTTGCGCTCGGTGATATCGTGATAGTTGCTGAGAAACATCCGGCGGCCTTTGTGCGGAATGAGGGTTGTAGAAACAATCACCTGTCGCTGCTTGCCATCTTTGGTGCGGAACTCCGTCTCTACCTCGCGGGACGCGCCGGAAGTAGCAAGGTCATTGAGGCCGGCCAGGGCCCGCTCGTGATCCTCCGGGTCGGGGTAGAGAAGCGCTAGAAAATCATCTGCCGCATTGGCCTCTTCCATCGAGTAGCCCGTCAGCTTCTCCATCTCGGAGTTGTACGCCTCGAAGTGACCCTTTTCGTCACTGAAAGTGATTCCCACCTTCACCGCCTCGATTACCGTCCGGAACATCTCGCCGGTTTCCATGAAGGCGCTTCTATCGCGATCCGTGTTGTCGTCTCGCAGCTCCTTAATCTCTTTCAGGAGCTGCTCTTTCGTTTTCTTTCTATCTTCTCCCATGGCTCTCTCCTGATCATAGGTCCGAAATTGGATGCCCTGTGTGGGCGGGACGGGCTGTGCCGAAGCGCATCTTGAAGATATTCCGCGCCCGAATGAGCCGTCCGTTTCCATAAGAAAGACCTTCTGTCCTCCTTAACTTCCTATTGAAACACCCGGCTATGCCGGGTGTTTCAATAGGTCCCGTGAACTGATCGGTTTCGTTCTCTACTCAGTTGCATCCGTTTGAGTTGCTGATTCGCTTTTCTGTTCAGAAGGAGTATTGATTTGGGAAACGCTCATCGCACCGGTCAGTTCAGCAGTATTAGAGGCGCTGGCCATCAGCTGGGAGTTGTT
>JAQULV010000109.1 GCA_028718405.1 Smithellaceae bacterium | reverse complement strand
CTCCCAGTCCCCTCTGAAGCGAAGCGGCGTTCAGATAGGCCTTAGCGGCCGCTGCGAGAGCATCCTCCCATTCTTTTGAAAAATCAACCCCGGTTCGTTCTTCAATCTTGACGAGAATAGCATCAACGGCTTCGCTATACTTCTTGCTCACTGCGTCGGTAAACGTATTTATAGAATCAATGGCTCTAGTGGCTCCTGTCTCGATTCTTTTGGCAGCGGTGGCGATCATATGTTGCCTCATTCGCTCGCCAAGCTTGCCACCTCCAGAAAACTGATTCTCTTCATATTCGGCACGCATATCCAAATAACGCTGCTTTATCTTCCTCTTGTCTGACCCGTCAAGAATAGCTTCACCAGGTTTGTAACCAAGCTCCTGGCGCACATCCGCCTCGGCCATTTCAGCCAATGGCCTTCCAATAATAAGCTTGTTAAGGATGGGTACTCTTGACAGATACCCTTCAACAGCCGACGCGACGATCTCCCCCAGCCCCTGGAAGAGCGGACGCAGCATCTTGAACCCCTCGATGAGCGTGGTGAGGAACAGACTCGCTCCCTCTTTAAGGATCGTCTTGAAGACGTCCTTGAAGTTTTCCCAATTCCCGAAAATCCCCTTACCAGCCTTCCACAATGACGGCAGGAACAGCGCGATGGCAACCAGCCGTTCCCCGATTTTATCGAACCGATCCGCCAATTTGCCCAGACCGAAGGTGCCCGGCTTGATCTTATCTATCGCCAACTGTATAGACTGACCAAACCGGAACATCGCCTTGGAGGCAGTTTCAAAAATCTCCTTAATCTTGAACCGCTCTGCGAGATTCTTGCCAAGGGCCTCCATAATATCTCCGAAGTTGTTTTTGAGCTGTGTAAGCCGACTGGTAATAGTGTTTACCATATCGGCCTGCTTGCCGAATCCCTTATTGGCGAATTCGATCACTTGTGCGAACTGCTCGGTCTTAGTTTTGGTCTTGTCGATGGCGAGACCGTACCGCGTGAACAACGTGAACTGCCCCGAAGTTAGTGAACGGGTCAGGAGCATCATGGCCGTCCGCATAGACATTCCAAGACGAGCGGATAGCCCTGCTGCCGCAATCGCCAAATCGTCAAGCCGATCCACCGGAGCCCCCATGCTCGCGGCATAAGCCATCGCGCTCCGGGAGGCGTCGTCGGCGATGGTCGTGTTCTGTTGAATTTGCGCCATCACTCGTTCGTATTTTGGAACAAGTTGCTCTACATCCCCGCCAAGCATCTTAATTGACGACGACAGATCGGTGACCGACTGTTCCTCCTTTGCCCATTGCCAAATCGCGGCTACGGCGGTTCCTGCGGCCGTGGCAAGTGCGCCACCGATCCCAATGACCAGGGTCTTGCCGATATTGGTCACTGCCGAATGAACGAGCGACGACGCTCTGGCGAGTGCCTGCTCCAGCTTACTCGTCTCGCCCGTGATGTTCACGTATGCGTCGCCAAGGAGCTGACTCCCCATTGCCATGTCAGAATACCTCCGTCAACGACAATCGGTCTCTTTGCAAAGCCCTCTTCTTGTCCTCCACGATCCGATCAAACTGGTCGGGCGTCAACTCCACCCGACCGGAGAACGGTTTTCTGCGAGCAGGCGGAACCGCCGGGGATGCTCCACCGAATATCCCCATGCTTGAAATCCTTAACCGTTCCATAATCGCTTTCTCTATTTCCTTGAATTGTGCGAGGTTCAGATCTCCCACCTCTTTGAATGTCATGCCAGTATTCGCCACCACGAACGCGACGCTCTCCGCTAGCCCGGAGGAGGATTCCTGGTCGCCCCCTCCGGGAGCCCGTTTCCCTCCGACCCGCCTTTTGGTAGTCCTTGAATCAAGAGACGAAGGAGATTGTCTATCTCATCGGCGTTCTTCTCTACCAACTCATTTACCTGTTCACGGGTCATGGACGGCTGATCCTTGTGAAGGGCCTGGAACAGCAACTCGCGGATCGCGTCCACGCTTCTGACATTCTCCAACGCGGCGAGCCGGAGCTCATCCCCCGTGGGCACGGCCCGCTTGGTGGCCTCGGCCAGGTACTCGACTTTCTCCCGACCGGACAGCCCAGCGGCGACCGCGTGCAGATTCGCCATCGCGTCGGATACGACTCGACGTTCAGCCCATCCAAACACCGCCCGGATCGGGATCATGCGGGCCTTGTACGACATCCCACCGAGTATGATCTCGATCGGCTCGCCCAGCACTTGCCATAGATCATTTGCCATGTCGTCCTCCTCACGTGATAGCGACGGACCCGGTAAACGAGAACCCGACATCGTACGTGACTTTGCCGTCAACCGGAACGCCAATCCCGACCCGATTGATCAGGATGGAGCCGGATATGGTCGAGCCTCCGGAGCTCTTCGTCTTGAGCGTCGCCGCGCTGAGTCCCCGCGTCGGGATCGCCGTGCCCTGCACCGAAGCCGAGCCGGATGCGCCACGCAAGCCTTCGATGAACTCCTTCCATCCAGAGGACGCCATGCTCGTCGCGTCGAGCTCCTCGGTAGTGATGTCGAGGTTCCAGTTGATTACCTCCGTCATCCCGTCCGGGCCGGTGATGCTGCCATCATACCCCGCAATCGCTGTCGTTGCCGCCATGACCTGTCCCTCCTACTTGTTCCCCAACACATACCGGAACTCTATTGCGATGGAACACCCCTCTCCGTCCGGATCTCGGATAGGGAGCCCGTTTGTTGCCCGTCGAGCATACAGCACGGTATGATTATCCAATGTCAAAATGTTGTCCTCATATAACGCGATCAGCTTGGGCTTTGCCAGCGCCGCCGCGAGCATACTTGAAGGATCGCAGATCGAAAACTGAACTCGCCCGTCCGTGGTATAGGGATGACCGGCGCCGGAGCCCATAATATGCGAGATCGCATCCCCCAACATCGTGAGAATGATGTAGGTTCCGGTCGCCTGCTGCGGAGCATCGTCAGCCCACAAGCCGCCCGGCGTCAGGGCGCGCAAGTCGCTGGCGGCGGTTTTGTCCGCGCCGTACTCCGCCACGATAGCTTTGATCAACTCATCCATGGGTCACCAGCTGAAGGATTTTCGATTTGTTGCGAATCAATGCCGGACGGAGATAGGGCCGGGCGTGCATTTTGCTTGTACCCATCTCCAGGTAAAACGCATAGGAGTGTTCCGCTCCGTTCACAGGCTTCAACGTGCTGCCAACATATCGAGTCAGGGGCATTGGCTTCACTGAACGGATCGAACGACGGAGCGTTCCGGTCTGAACGTAAGGAGGCTGGCCGGGCATGGAATGAAACATCCCCTTCCATTTCTTGCTGCTGTTAGCCTTGGTCCCGCCTTTGCCATCGGGTTCACGGGGAGGATTGCCGAACGACTCCACGATGTCGTTGACCAGGAACAATGAAGCCCTGTCCAGGCCCGCCTCGGTCTTGGCCTTGTGCTCGGCCAAAACCTTTTTTCCGAACCACATGACGGCACCGAAGATCATACCGCTCCCGTCTCTTTCCGGTTCACGTCAATCTGAAGGATACGCCCGAGCATGTCCACGTCGTGCGGGTTGGTGACTTCATAATCCTTGCCATCGTCCAGCCGGGCAACGTAAGTGGACAGTACAGTGATATTCCCATCACAATAAATCCGATAGTTAGAATCAATGCCTTGTCTCATCAGGATGTCCCGCTCGGAAAGGGACAGCTGGCGGATGCGGCATGGCACCGGGGAGATAACGGTGGCCAGCGTTACCGACTGCCCACCGTAGGCGTCCCGCGTCACCGAGGAAGACATGAACGCCACGCTGCGATCTAGGAGACCGGTGAACATTTCAGCTCCTTCTCCATCCGCACCAGCATCGGTTCAATATGCTGACCGAACACAGTCGCGACCTCATACCGGCTTGCGGCCTTTGCGATTTTATCGGTCTGGAAGGAAATCTCTCCTTCCAAAATCTGAAATATGGCATCGGCTACGTCGTGATCGTCCACCAAGAACTGATGCGCCCCCGGCACGGTCACGACTCGGCGACCTTTAATGAACAATCCATCACCGCCGCTACCGACCAGTTCCATCGCTCCACCAAACTCCGGCACCACGCACGGGCATCCGCAGGCCATCGCCTCCAGGATCGGAATTCCGAACCCTTCCCCGTAACAGGTATTGAGGTGAAGCTCCGATGCCTGATATACGGCCCGCAGATAGTCCACGCCGATCATCCCGCAGACGTACTGCCATACCGGCGCGAAGATCACCCGCCCGCCGTCCACCCCGAACAGATCGAACAGCGGCATCAAGTCCTCGCCGCTCGTGAAGTACCCGGTCGGGTCGGCATGAATATAAAGCACCGCATCCGGGACTTCATCCTGCACAATCTTCCACGCCGCAAAGATGGCCGGGAAGTTCTTGCGGGAACCGGTGTTCGCGCTCACCACGTTGACGATCCGGTTCTTGGTCAGGTCGCGTTTGAACAGACGGGATAAAGTCTCCTTGGCCTTGACCTTGTCGCCGGGGAAGTACTGCTCTTTCGCGTACGCGCACGGAATATATCCGCACTCCAACCCGGCCCGCTCCACTTGGGCTTTGCCCCACTCGGTCAATGCGGCCCGCCAGCGACAAGCCCTCAGCGGTTCGACGTTCCGGATCATAACAGGCTCGCTGTCCACCGGCACCCATGCCATCCACGGCAGGCGGGAGCATACGGCCTTGTCAAAGATAAAGCAGTCAATGAAGCTCCAGACCGCGTCCGCATGGGAATGCTTGAAGTGCATCTCGACGGTGTCGGTCCCGTACTTGGCCGGATAATTGGAATGTGGGAACAGGCGGACGACCCGATCGTCATAGTGCCGAACTTCGGTTGCCCCGTACAGACCCGAGGAGCAGGACACGTCCACGCTCCGGCCCGAGCGCGTGATCTCCTGGATCATAAGATTGGTCTGGGCTCCATATCCGGTCGGGATATTCGGCTTCGTTGAATGCCAGAGCAATCTCACAGCGTCACCCTCCGGAACTGATTGAGGTCTTTCTTCCTCGATTCAAGAGCACTCACCACCGCGCCTCGGCTGTAGGAGTAGTCGCCCAAGGACTCGCTTTGCAAATCACCGCTCCGTTGACGACCTGCAATCACATCCTGAAGGATTTGAAATACCACCAGCTCCAACGCGGGTGGCATCGTTCCGGCGGACCCATCCGTCGGCAGGATATACCCGGCCTTGTACCATATGAAGATGTTCTTGCTCCCGGTAGGGAAGTTGCCACCGTCGGCCTGTTCGATTGCGTCGGTGGAGATTTGCTTAACGTCCCGGAAGTCGTCCGGCACCTGAAGGTCGGCGGTGCCGGTGGCGTCCATCGCATGAATCGGACGAAGCTGGGCGGTGGGCTCGTTGTCATACAGGCTACTCGAAATAGTCATGCTCCATCCGGCAGCGGATAGCGCATCCACGGCGGTCTTGAGCGTGGAGAGAACCTTGTACGTGGCCACGGGCAATTCCGTAATGGTCTCCGCTCCGGCAGCACTTACTGAAGTCAGGACCACATTCGTCCCGTCAAACGAAACGGTGGCCCGCGTCGCCGTGCCGTCGTTCTCGATCCGCGCCACGGTGTTCCCGCCGACGGCCACCGAATACAGCGCGAGGATCGGCCAGTTCTCCATACGCAGGACGGGACCGCCCAGCCCGTCCACCCACGACTTCCGAATGGCCAGTTCCAAATTGCGCTGGAGATACCGCTCGATCTCATCGGAGACCAGGGGCAGCATGGCCGCGATTAGGGTATCCAGGGCCGTGCCCGTGATCCCCATGTAAGCCTTATACCGGCTTGTCGTTGTCAGGCTCATGCGGACATTCACCCCTTA
>JAQULV010000108.1 GCA_028718405.1 Smithellaceae bacterium | reverse complement strand
GAAACACCCGTAATTCCCGGGATAATAAGATATGAGAGCTATCTTCCTGGCCGACGCCCATTTGCGGCATAGGACGGATGACAATTACCGTTTGCTGATGGATTTCCTCTCCCGGTTGGTGAAGGATGACGGATCGGGCGGCGCGGGGCTGATCGCCGCCGATGCTCTTTACATTGCCGGTGATTTTTTCGACTTCTGGTTCGGCCGGGGGCAACGTGTCCACCCCGAATTTTCCGACGCGGTGGCAATGCTCGACCGTCTCGCGGAAAAAGGTGTCGAGATCCATCTGTGCGAAGGCAACCACGATTTCTTTCTCAAGGAGTTCTTTGCCCCCAGGGAGATACAGGTCCATCCGGAAGGTTACTCGTTCGATCTCGATGGTTACCGTGTCCTTATCTCCCACGGCGATACGATGGACCGGGGGAACACAGGTTACCTAATGCTGCGATTCCTGCTCCGCAGCCGCGCCTTCTACCTGCTGCAGAAGGCAATCCCCCTCAGGGTGCTATGGGGAATAGCGGCTACGAGCTCCGATGTTAGTAAGGGGCTCTCGCCGGAGAAGGGGGACGTGATCGCCGCGAAGGCCAGTGATTGTGCTTTAGAGATGTTTCGTCAGGGTATTGATGTTGTGCTCGTGGGTCATTCCCACCGGCCGATCCTGAGGGAGTATCTCATCGGCGGCGAAAGGAAAACCTTCGTGTCTCTGGGCGACTGGATTCACCATTTTAGCTATCTTTACTACGCCGACGGAAAATTTACCCTCTCCTATTACCGCCCCGCAGTGGTGACGGGAAATCATGTGCAACCGCGGCCGGTTTGACGCAAAAAAGTAATTGCAAAAGCTGGACTTGCGGGAGTGAATATGTTAAGCACCGCTTTCAAATTTTTTCAGGAGAGACGCAGGTGACCTTTGGTGGTATTGAGGCACAATTTACCGACCTCGCGAAATCAGCCTTTTCAGTCTTGCCCGTACCCTATGACTTGACCTCTACTTATCAGCCGGGGGCGCGCCGTGGACCTGTTGCGATTATCGAAGCCTCGGCGAACATGGAGCTCAACGACGAGGAACTGAAGAAAGAGATCTATCTTGCCGGCATCCATACTGCGGACACTGTGGAAGCTGACGCCCGTGGGCCGGAGCATATGGTCGAGGCGATTCGTGTGCGGGTTGCCGAAATCCTGGATGCGCGGAGGATTCCCGTCGTTCTCGGAGGCGAACATAGCATTAGTTTCGGTGCCGTGAAGGCCATGGTCGATGCCTATCCTACCTTGAGCGTTCTTCATCTGGACGCACATGCCGACCTGCGGGACAGCTACCAGGGAAGTCCTTACAGCCACGCCTGCGTAGCCCGGAGGATCTCCGAGATCTGTCCGATCGTACAGGTGGGAATCAGAAGTCTGTCCGTCGACGAGGCGCGTTTTCTGGAGGGGTCGGCTATTCCCAGCTTCTCGGCGGATTTCATTTTTGAGAATCACGATTGGACCGACCAAGTGGCGGCTCATCTTAAAGGGGACATCTATATCACTATCGACCTCGACGTGTTCGATCCGGCGATCATGCCCTCCACGGGAACCCCCGAGCCCGGTGGATTGTTCTGGCGTCAGGTGCTCGGCCTCGTCCGAAAGGTATCCCGCAAATGCCGCGTGCGGGGCTTTGACGTCGTCGAATTGTCGCCACTTCCGGGAATCGTGGCCCCGGATTTTCTGGCGGCTAAATTAATTTATAGGCTGATGGGTTATTTGACTGAAAAAAAATATAAATCGTGATAAAGTCGGCATCACCAAACGCTAACGATAAAAGGTAAAGGAGAAAGATAAATTGAACGTTTACGTTCCCAAGGCAATGTTTCTGACCAAGGGCGTCGGGAACCACAAAGAAGAACTCCATTCTTTTGAATTGGCCTTAAGGGATGCCGGGATAGAGAAATTCAATTTGGTGACGGTCTCCAGCATTCTCCCTCCAGGTTGCCGGGTCATCTCCAAGGCCCAGGGACTTAAAGAGCTGAGACCGGGTGGAATCACCTTCTGCGTGCTTTCGCGATGCAGCAGCAACGAAGCGCGAAGACTGCTGGCAGCCTCCGTGGGCTGCGCCATCCCTGCGGACAAGAACGCCTACGGCTATATCAGCGAACATCACTCCTTCGGCCAGACGGAAAAACAGGCCGGTGACTACGCCGAGGATCTCGCCGCGGCCATGCTGGCCTCGACTCTGGGTATCGATTTCAATCTCGATGAAAGTTGGGACGAGAAAAAGGAAATATTCAAGATCAGCGGCAAGATCGTCAGTACCCGAAACATCACTCAATCCAGTATCGTAAAACAGCGCGGCTTCAGCACCGTCGTCGCGGCGGCCGTGTTTGTATTCTGAACAGCGTCGTCTAGGTAAACACACCACCGGAATCGTTTTTCCCCCGGCGGCCAGGTCCGTCGGGAAGAAGGGTGGTTGCGGCCATGTTTCTGGACTACCTGCGGGCATCTTATATCCATGTCTTGCCGCCCATTATCTGCTTTTTCATCCTTGTCACCCTCAGCCTGATCGCTCTGCTTCCCGGTAAGAGAACGCGGGTCACCATTCTCTTCGCGGCCATTTCCTTCCTGGGTGCCATCATCAACGCCGATGTGGCCCTGGTGAGCTTGATTCCAAACAAGGCGACAGCGCTACGGATGGACCGGGCCGTCTACTACCTGTTCGTCTTCAGCCCACCCATCTATATTCAGTTTGTCCATTCATTTCTCGTCATCACCAGGCGAAAATGGCTCGAGTATCTCGCCTATCTCTTCAGCCTTGCCTTCCTGTTCTTTGTTCCGACAAAGCTCTTTGTCAGCGGTTTCTATAACTATGATTTCGGGACGATCGCCAAAGCAGGTCCGGTATTTCATGTCTTTTCCGGCGTGGCGACATTTACGGTCGGCTACTGCCTCGTCACGCTATTTCTGGCCATGAAGAGAACCCAAGATAACCAACAGAGAAACAGGATAAAATACATCTTTTGGGGAATGGGGCTTTCCTCGTTGCTGATCGCGTTGGATATCCTACCGGTCAGCGGCTTTCCGGTCTACCCCATGGGCGGCTTCAGCTTCATACCGGGGCTGTTTCTGGCCTTCGGCGTTCTGAAGTATGACTTGTTGGACATGGGCGTCGTGCTGAGGCGGGGCACGCACTATCTGCTCCTGACGGCGGCGCTCGCAATCCTCTATATCCTGATCATTTATCTGTTCAATGCACTGTTTCTGGGAGCGGGCTTTGAGCACGTCGTGGCGCTGCCGGTTCTCATGGCCTTAGTGATGGTCTTCCTCTTCAACCCGCTTAAGGAGGGCGTCGGCGTTCTCATCGATGATCTCTTCTTTCGTGGCAGATATAACTATCGGAAGCTGCTCAAGGAGATGAGTGGCGAATTGGCCTCCATGCTGCGGTTCGAAGAGATCAAAGATTATCTGTTAGAATCGATCGTAGGCGCATTGCAGGTAAGACACGTGGTTCTTCTTGTTCGGCGTGACGGCCGGGGAGCCTTTTGTTCGTACAGTGCTCAAAACAGACCGGCGGAGACGTTAAGTTCCGACCATGCGGTCGTGGTGAAGCTCGAGAAATCCGGTGCGTATCTCGACAGGGAACGACTCATGGATGAGAAGGATGAAGCGGTGCTGGGGCTTTTCGAACGGCTCGATGTAGTGCTGATGGTTCCCTTACGCGTCGAGAAGAGACTCTTAGGCATCATCGCCCTAGGCCAGAAGAAATCGGGGGAGCTGTTTGTCCATGAGGATAGAGAGCTTCTCTCCACCATTGCCAATCAGAGTGCTGTGGCCATAGAGAATGCCATGAGATACGAGAAGCTGGAGGAACTCAACCGTGATCTGGAAAGGAAAGTCCAGGAGAAGACGGCCGCGCTCCGCCGCGCCTTAGAAGAGAAAGAAAGAACTCAAAATCAGCTTATCCAGTCAGAAAGTCTGGCGGCCATCGGTCAGCTTGTGGCAGGAACAGCCCACGAACTGAATAACCCTCTGGCCTCCGCGTCAAGTCTCGTGCAGACGACGAGGGAAACTATCTATTCCTGGGACGTGGCAGAAGACGAAAAGAATGAGGTTTTGGACGATCTCGACTTCACGGGCAGGGAGTTGAATAGAGCAGGTGAGATCATTCGGAGCCTCCTGGGCCTTTCCCGTCAGACGCAGGTTTACGTCGAACCGGTAAACGTAAATGTGGCTTTGGACGACGCGCTGCGCGTCTTGCATAACCAGTATAAGTCTCTCCCCTTGGTCATCGAAAAACGCTACGATCCGGAGATTCCTACGGTCGAAGGGAACTACGCCAATATCGGCCAGCTGTTCATCAACGTCATCAAGAACGCCTTCCAGGCCTTGCCCGATGGGGAGGGAAGAATTGTCCTGGCGACGTCGCATCATGACCACAAGGGGCGCGTTGTGATTACGTGCTCCGATTCCGGTTGTGGTCTCGACCCACAGGTCGCCAGGAATGCCTTTAAGCCTTTCTATACGACGAAGGACGTGGGAAAGGGCACGGGGCTGGGTCTATACATATCGCATGAGATCGTAAAACGTCATGGTGGTGAAATTAAATTGTCCGGCAAGCAAGGCGGAGGGGCCATAGTCACAATAGAGCTGCCCTGCCGAAGGAGGGGATGATGAACGGCCTGATTATTGTCGACGACGAAGAGGGTGTCAGGAGATCGTTGAAGAAGGTCCTGGAACGAGACGGCTACTCGATCTTCTTGGCCGACAACGGTGAGGAGGCGGTGGGGATCGTGCGTCGCAACCGCAACGGCATCGACACGGTAATCTCCGACTACAAGATGCCCGGCATGGACGGACTGGAGACGCTGACAGAGATCGGCAAGATCAATCCGGAGATAACTCGTATCATGTTGACCGGCTATGCCACAATGGAGAGCGCCATAGATGCCGTCAATGAAGGGATAGACGGTTTCCTCACCAAACCTTTTGAGAACAAGGAACTGCGCGCCAAGATCAAAGAGTACATCTTAAGAAAACGTCTCAAGCAGTTCGTCTCCGAACAGGTCTTCGATCTCCTGCAGGACACGGACCACAGCATGATTCCGCAAAGAAGAAAGGTGAGTATCGTTTTTATCGATGTCCGGGGATTCACTTCGTTGTCGGAGAAGATCGATCCCGGAGAACTCTCCGATCTTCTCAATAGCTCGTTTTTCACACCTTTGGACGATATCATTTTCCGCTACAACGGGACGCTGGACAAGCATATCGGGGACAGTATCATGGGGGTCTTCGGGGCACCTCTTTCTTACGAAGATGACTCCCTGCGCGCCGTTCGCAGCGCCTTGGAAATGAAAGAGAAGATGGAGGAGGTGAATAGGGTGCTTGTATCGCAGGGCATCAGTATTCCCGTCGGGATCGGGATCAGTACGGGTGAAGCGATGGCCGGGATCTTCGGTTCGACCAGAAAAAAAGAATACACCGTCTACGGCGCAGTCGTAAATTTGGCCGCCCGTCTGGAGAATCTGGCCGGTGAGGGGCAGATTCTCATCTGCGAGGAGACCTACCGGGGGGTAAGCGATTTTGTCTCGGTGGAGGAGGTAACACCGGCGAGCATCAGGGGGATGGAGCGTAAGGTTGGTGTCTTCCGCGTTATCTCGGCACTCCCGGTACCGGAAAGATAATGTCCTTGACTTTTATCGAAAAGTGATGTTTAAGGGTGCCTTCTTTTCGGGATGCAGATATGCCGCGGGGTGGAGCAGTCCGGTAGCTCGTTGGGCTCATAACCCAAAGGTCAGAGGTTCGAATCCTCTCCCCGCTACCAAGATAAAAAGGGCCAGGTTTTTACCTGGCCCTTTTTTTATTGTACCTCGTTGCG
>JAQULV010000107.1 GCA_028718405.1 Smithellaceae bacterium | reverse complement strand
CAAGGAGGACCTGGGGAAGCTGCCGGCGGGGACGATCGTGGCCTGCGGTCTGATGCCGGAGGTCTACGAGATGCTCGACATCCCGTACCTGCGCTGGTACGGCTGGATCTCCCGCGGCGAGATCGGTTTCAGCAACTACTCCTGTATATGGCTGGACGAATCCATTTCCGAGTACGGCTATCTGAGCTCAACCAACAACTACTATTTTGACTTGCTCTTTTCCATCCGTCCCGTTTCCAGGGAGGCCCTGACCAAGTATGAGGATTTCATGAAGCGCAACGAAGGGATCGAGCATGAAAACTGGCGTTACGTTTCCGGCGCCGTTCCCGTCGGAAGTGCCAGAAACCCTCGGCTTACGCAGAAGGGGCTTATCCTGTGCGGGACGATTGCCGGCTATATGGACCCTATGTTCTGGTTCGGCATCCTCGGGGCACTTATTTCCGGCAAGGTGTCGGCGCTGGCAGTGTACGACCCGGTCAGGGCGGAGCGGGAGCTGAAGCGTTTCAATAGGTTCTTCTCAACGGCCTATTTCATCAAGAACAGTATCTGGTACAGGTTTCTGCGCCCCCACGTGGGATTTCTGGAGGGAAGCGTGAATCTCATCGGAACGCAGAACGTGGAGAAAATTGCCGGCTGGGTGGTGAAGAAGGATAGAAGATTTTCGATCCCCGGATTCGCTCATCTGGGGTCTTATTAGCCAAGGAGGCGCCGTCGCGATCTCGCTGCGGCGCCTCCATCTAGTCGGTGCCTCCGAAGAGACTCTTTTGCGATTCCGCCCCCGTCTTGGTGATCTTGTAGTCCTTCACGATGCCACCCTCGTCGAAGAGAACCATGAGACTGTAAGTATCGGCAGAAGTGCCTTTGTATACCCAGACCTTGGCCTTACTGCCTTCCGTCCATGTGTAGAAGAATATTCTGTCGTTGTCCAACGTTCTAGTCGGCACTCCGAAACCTAAGAGCACTTCCTGTTTTGTCGTCTTGCCGACGACAAGCTTCTTCTCTACACCGCCCGTATCTACGGCCACTCCTTCTTTATAGGACCGGTAGCCGCAGGCACCGGTCAGTGCCAGGACGAGGAAGGTAAAAAGTAACAGCCTGAAAAACCTATTTATGCGCGTCATTTCAAAAGTATGATCCTCCTACTTTTCTCGGTCCAGGATGTCCCTTATGTGCTGGGAGAGCTCGCGGATGGTGAAAGGTTTCTGAATGAAACCGGCGCAGCCACGCTGCATGATCTTGTTGGCTTCGCCGTTGATGCTATAGCCGCTGGAGAGGATCACCTTGATGTCGGGATTGATGACCTTAAGGTTGTCGAAGGTTTCCCTTCCTCCCATACCGGGCATGATCATATCCAGGATGACCAGATCGATCTCTTCTTTTCTTTCCTTATAAATATCGATCGCCTCGGCGCCACTGCGGGCGACAATAGGCTTGTAGCCTAAGGTCTCCAGGATCTCTCTCGTGACCTCTACGATATCCTCGTCGTCAACCAAAAGGATCGTCTCATCTCCCTTTTTGATTTCGCCGATCTGTGCCGTAGCGACGGTAGTACTCTTTTCCGTGGCGGGCAGATAGATATTGAACGTTGTTCCCAGGCCTTTTTCACTGTAGACGTTAATGAAACCCTCGTGGTTCTTGATGATGCCATAGGCCGAAGCCAATCCCAGACCTCTTCCGACTTCCTTGGTTGTGAAGAAAGGCTCGAACAGCCTCTCTTTTGTCTTGGCATCCATGCCGACACCCGTGTCGGTGACGGATATCTTGATATAGTTGCCCGGCGGCACACTGAGGGGTTGCACGTAATTTTCGTCGAGAACGATATTGGACGTCTCCAGGTAAAGGTCGCCGCCACCTTCCATGGCCTGCCAGGCGTTCACATAGAGGTTGAGCAGGACCTGCTCCATCTGTCCCTGGTCCGCCTCGATATTCCAAAGGTCGGGAGCGAGCTTCTTGTGGACGCGGACATCCTTACGGGTCCGGGCAAACAGATCGATGGTCCTTTCGATCAAAACGTTGGGTTCGGTGGTCTTGACTTCATATTTCCCATGGCGGGCGAAGCCCAAAAGCTGCCTGGTCAGATCGGCGCCACTGCGGACAATCTCCTCAATAGCGTTCAGATGGCGATGGCTGGGATGGCGCGAATCGATGTTGAGGATGGCGAGTGACGCGTTGCCCTGGATTCCCAGAAGAAGATTGTTGAAGTCATGGGCAATGCCGCCGGCCAAGGTTCCCACCGCCTCCATCTTCTGTGCCTGCAGGAGCTGCGCCTCCAGACGTTTGCGATCGCTGATATCCGTATAGGTGCTGACGATGCGGATGGGTTCCCCCTTCGGAGAGCGCGACATGATCCGCCCTCGCACCAGTACCCACTTGTAGTTGCCGTCCTTGCACAGGATCCGATGTTCGCTGGCGAAGAAAGGAGTCTCACCCCGGAAGTGTTTCTGGATTTCATCGTAGGCCGCCTTGAGGTCACGAGGATGGATGCGCTTGCCCCATTCTTCGATATAATCGGCGAGCGTGAGGGAGAGGTCCTCGTCGCCGTAGCCGAAGATCTCTTTCCACCTCTGGGAAAAGAAGATCTCCTTTGTCTCCAGATTCCAGTCGCAAACGCCGTCACCGCTTCCCTCCAGAGCGAAGTGCCACCTTTCCTCGCTGTCCTTTAGTGCCTTGCCGGCCTCCTTGAGAGCGGTGATGTCTATCATGGAGGCCACTCTCTGTTTCGTTCCAGGGATGAGCGCCACAGTGGTCATCACGTTTCTGATCTCGCCCGTCTTGCTGCGGAAGCGGAATTCATACTGGTGGGGCGCGCTGTCCTCGCTGGTTCTCCGTCGTTTGTGGTAGTCCCTAAGCCTTTCCATATCCTCGGAAAGAACGAAGTCGGTCCACTTTCTTTTGCCCTCCGTCTCCTCCCGCGAGTACTTCGATATCTTCTCCCAGCCGGTGTTGGCCAATGATATGGTCATATCTTCTTCCAGAATCACGTTTGCGGTGCCCGTGTTCTCGAAGATGGCACGGTAGCGGCTTTCGGACTGGCGCAGGCTGTCCTCCATGTTTTTGTAGGCGGTGGCATCCATCAGCAGGCCGTCCCAAAGCGTATCGCCGTTTTCCATGCGCCGCGGATGCGCTATGCCTCGGAACCACGATTGTCTCCCGGCGAGAAGGACCGGCCCTTCCCATATCCAGGGCTGCATTGATTCGGCCGATTCGAAGATGGAGGCGATGGCCCATTCCCGCTCGGCGGGGGGGACCAATTCAAAAACCTTTAGAGGATCGGCGATGATCTCCTGGATATCGACGTCGAGATCCATCTTGGAGGCGCTCTCACTCACGTAAGGAACAGACATGGAGCCGTCGGGATGGAGGACGAACTGATAGATGATGCCGGGAACGTTTTCCGTCATGCTGAGAAATCTGATCCGGCTCTCCTGAAGATCTTCTTCGGCCTGCTTGCTTTCGGTGATATCCCGGCCGTTGAAGACGGCCCCGCTCACTTCCCCGTGCTCGTCCATGATCAGTTTGCCGCCCGCTTCCATCCATATGTAGTGGCCGTCGGCATGACGATAACGAAACTCCATGGAGCCGCTGGTCTTCGTATTCAGCGCATTAGTAGCGGTGGCCACCACCTGATCAAGGTCGTCGGGATGGACCAACTCCACAAAGGATCTGCCCAGCAGGACTTTGGGATCGTAGCCAAGGATCCTCTTTACGGAGGGGCTCACGTACTCATATATGCCTTCTACGCTAATCTGTGTGACGACGTCGGTGACATTATCGGTGATCATGCGGAGGCGCTCTTCGCTGACGCGCAAGGCCTCTTGCGTCCTGCGTTGCTCTGTGACGTCGCGGGCGGTGAAGACGGAACCGGAGATATTGCCTTTCTCGTCAACGATAAAGTTGCCGGTACCTTCGATCCTAAGATATTGTCCCGCCTTATGACGGACGCGGCAATCCAATATGCCGCTCCGGCTCGAGCCCAGCGCATTGAGAAAGACATCCATGACCTTTTGTGAATCTTCAGGGTGGATCACGTCCAACCAGGGCTTGCCGATGAGTTCCTCCGCATCGTATCCCAGGAGCCGCTTCACGGACGGGCTGATGTACCGGAGTATCCCCTGCGTGTCTATCTGGCCGACGATATCCAGGATATGATCGGTAATCAGACGGAGGCGTTCCTCTCCCCTCCGCAGCTCGTCTTCCATCTGCTTTCGTTTCGTAATATCGATGACGATGCCGATGAACCCCACCGTCTTGCGGCCCCGCTTCTTCAAGTTGGTGTGAACACTGATCGGGAACGTGCCACCGTCCTTCCTTCGGGCCGTGTGGTAGATGCCGTGTTTCTCTCCCGCCAGGACCCTGCGGAAATTCTCCACGAGGAGAGTTCGCTCTTCGGGCACCACCATATCCGGGAGGAACAGGCCGCGATCGAAATCCTCTTCCGTGTAACCGAATACGCCGAAGGCGTTGCGGTTGGCGAAGACGATCTTCCCTTCCGTATTCGCCTCAAAGATGATCTGCGGCAGGGAATCCGTGAAAGACTGAAATCTATCCTCGCAGTCCCGCAACTTCCGTCGGGCCTCTTCTAAGGCTTTTATCATTTCTTCGGGATCACTTGCCTTCTTCATCTTTCCGTCTCGAATTCATCCTATTAACTTTTTCAAAGCGCCGGAGAATGCATCGTAGGTTCCGCGGTTATAGAGGACGAAACGCACCATGGTAATGTCGTCATGTTCTCTGAGGTAGTCTATCGCGGCCGTCAGAGCCACTCTCGCCGCCTCTGCCAATGGGTAGCCGTAGACGCCGGCGCTGATCGCTGGAAAAGAGATGCTTTTCAGTCCCTTCTCTGACGCCAGTTTCAGACTCTCCTTGTAGGCGCTTCTCAGCAACGCCTCCTCACCCTTCGTCCCCCCCCGGTAAACGGGGCCCACCGTGTGGATCACATATCGCGCCCGGAGGTTCCCGCCTGTAGTTATAACGGCTTGGCCGGTAGGGCAGTATCCGATCTTGCGACACTCTGCCATTATGGCCGGCCCGCCGGCGCTATGAATGGCTCCGTCGACGCCAGCACCACCCCTCAACCCCTCATTGGCGGCGTTGACGATGGCATCGGTCTCTTCGTCCGTGATGTCGCCTTGCACGAGCGCCAGAATGGCTTTGTCGATCTTGACTTCCATCTCTAGTCCCTTTCGAAAACCTGCGTCCCTTCGCCGTAGACGAGCATACGGTAGGTCTTTTCGATCCTGTCCCAGTTCTCCTCGCGATCCATGGACCAGTACCTGCCGATCACCGACACCACCTTGCCCAGGCCCAGCTCCGAGGTCTTGTCGTCGATGCTCGCGATGTAGCGCGCCCCGCTTTCCGGCAATTCGCCGCGTCTTCCCAGCATGGCGTGGATGTACACCTCGTTTAGAGATTCCCTCTTTGCCATTTCGAGAAGGGCAAAGAGGTGATTCAGGGAGCCGTGGGAACTGAAGAAGGAGACGATACCCAGAAGATGAAGAGCCTTTCCCTGGGTCTTGGCGGAGCGCATGACGCTCAAAAACGCTTCCTTCGCGAAGAACGAACCGTCGGCAATGGCACGGTCTATCAAGACACGGTCGGCATAAATCCTTCTCCCGGCGCCGATATGCAGATGCCCCGCCTCGGAGTTGCCCACCGTCCGCGCCGGCAGCCCTACCGCTTCGCCCGCCGCCTCCAGGACCGCGTGGGGGCAGGTAGATAACAACCGGTCCATGACGGGAGTTTTCGCTTCGGCGATCAGGTTCCCCCGGTCATCGGGGTTGTAGCCCCAGCCGTCGAGAAGAAGCACGAGCACCCTGCGGTCCCGTGGTTGAACGGGGCTTTCCTCGAGCAGCGACCTGCCCGTCATAA